>CAMLHR010000009.1 GCA_946479915.1 uncultured Lysobacter sp. | reverse complement strand
CGTGGCGATGGTGATGCCCGACACCGGGTTGTTCGACGACCCGACGAGGCCGGCGAGGTACGCCGACACCGAGACGAAGAGGAACCCGGCGACGATCATGATGATCGTCATCGGCACGCTGACGAACCATTGCCCGACGATCGCCTGGTACAGCGCCAGCAGAGGCAGCACGAACAGGAGGAGCGCGATGAGCATCCACTTCATCGGCAGGTCGCGTTCGGTCTCGGCGACCACCGCGCCGGTGCCCTTGCGCGCCGCGGCGATGCCGCTGCGGATGCCGGACGCGAGCGACCTGCGCAGCGAGAACAGCGTCCAGATGCCGCCGATGAGCATCGCGCCCACGCCGAGGTAGCGGATCTTGGCGTCCCAGATGCCGAATGCGGTGTCCGCGGCCGACTGCCCGGCGACCGCCGCCGCGAGTGCGGGGTCCGAACCGAGGAAGAACGCCTCGTAGGCCGGGATCGCGATGTGCCAGGACAGGATGCTCCCCGACACCACGACGATGCCGATGTTCAGGCCGACGATGTAGCCGACGCCCAGCAACGCGGGCGAGAGGTTCGTCCCGAGGTAGCCCAGGTAACCGCCCAGGTAGCCGGAGTGCGCCGCGGTGTCGGGCACCAGGCGCAGGCCGCTCGCCGCCGAGACCTTGAACAGCGCGCCGATCGCGGCGGCGACGCCGAGGATGCGCAGCCCCGGCCCGGGATTCTCGCCGGCCTTGAGCACCTCGGCCGCGGCCTTGCCTTCCGGGAACGGCAGCGGATCCTCGACGATCATCGACCGCCGCAACGGGACCGAGAACAGCACGCCCAGCAGGCCGCCGAGGCCGGCGATCGCGAGCACCCAGGAGTACCGGAAGTCGTCCCAGTAACCGAGCAGGACCAGCGCCGGCAGCGTGAAGATCACGCCGGCCGCGATCGACGAACCGGCCGATGCGCCGGTCTGCACGATGTTGTTCTCGAGGATGGTGCCGCCGCCCAGCAGGCGCAGCACGCCCATCGAGACGACGGCCGCCGGGATCGCGGTGGCGACGGTCAGGCCCGCGAACAGGCCGAGGTAGGCGTTGGCCGCGGCCAGGACCATCGCCAGGACGATGGCGAGGATCACGGCGCGGACGGTGAGTTGCGGGACGGCGTTCGGAACCGAGCTTGGCGTGCCCATCGGTGGTCTCCCCAGGTCAGCGCCGGATGGTGGCACGACTCAGGCCCCGGGCGACAGGTACCGGCCCAGGAAGCCCAGCAGGCGCTCGTTGAATTCGGCCCGACGGCCGTGCCGCCTTATTGGATGTCCGCGCCCCTTTCCGATCCGATGCGGTCGAGGACGCGTTCGAGCCCATCCTGCCATCGCGGCATCGACAGGTCGAAGTCCCGCTCGAGCAAACCGTGATCGAGTACCGACCGGGCCGGGCGCGCCGCGGGGGTCGGGTAGCTGCTCGTCGGGATCGGGACCACCCGGGGCCGGCGGGCGAGCAGGCCGCGCGCGACCGCGCCTTCGAAGATCGCCTCGGCGAAGCCGTGCCAGGTGGTCGAGCCCGCCGCGGTCAGGTGCCAAGTCCCGCGGTCCGGCGACGTCCCCGCCACCGACCTGTGCAGCATCTCCGCGCTCGCCTCGGCGATGAGCCACGCCGGCGTGGGCGTCCCGTGCTGGTCGGCGACGACGCGCAGTTCGTCGCGCTCTCCGCCAACGCGCAGCATCGTGCGCAGGAAGTTGTGGCCGTGCGCCGCATAGACCCACGCGGTGCGCACCAGCAGGTGCCGGCAGCCGCTGTCGAGGACCGCGCGCTCGCCCTCGAGCTTGCTCGCTCCGTAGACGCCCAGCGGCGCAGTCGGGTCGTCCTCGCGGTACGGACGCATGCTCCGTCCGTCGAAGACGTAGTCCGTCGAGAAATGGAGCAACAGCGCATCGCGCCGCGCACAGGCTTCGGCCAACGCAGCCGGTGCCTCGGCATTCACGCGGAAGGCCGCGTCCCGTTCGCCCTCGGCGCGGTCGACCCCGGTGTGCGCCGCGGCGTTGACGACGATGTCCGGGGACAGCCGCTCGACCAGGCTGGCCAGCGCGCCGGGCCGTTCCAGGTCCGCGACCTCGCAGGCGCGCCCGTCGGCCAGGCGGCCGTCGCGGGTCGCCAGGGAAACGACGCCGAGTCGCGGAAGCGTGCGTTGCAGTTCAGTGCCGACCTGGCCGTTGGCACCGACGAGCAGGAGGCGGGTCACGACGCCTCGAAAAGGGGCAGCCGCTCCGGGTCGAGTTCGGCGAGCGACGGCGCCGCAGCGTCCCGTGGCGACAGGGACGGCACCTTGATGGGCCAGTCGATGGCGAACTGCGGGTCGTCCCAGCGGATGCCGGTGTCCGACGAGGGATCGTAGGGCGCGGTGCAAACGTACGTGAACACGGCGCGCTCGCTCAACGCCTGGTAACCGTGTGCGAACCCTGCCGGAATCCAGAAATGGCGCCTGTTGCCGCCCGACAGGATGGCCGCGGTCCACCGGCCGAACGTCGGAGAGCCGCGACGCACGTCCACCGCGACGTCGTACACCTCGCCATCCAGGACGCTGACCAGCTTCCCCTGCGGATTGGCCGGCCACTGGTAATGCAGGCCGCGCAGCACGCCACGCGCGGAGCCGGCCACGTTGCCCTGCACGAAGGTCGTCGGCAGGCCATGTTCGGCGAAGCGGGCCGCATTCCAGCTTTCGTAGAAGAAGCCGCGCTCGTCGTCGAACACCTTCGGCTCGAGGACCAGGCAGCCGGGCAGGTCGGTCCCGACGACCCTCACTTCACGATTCCGCGCGCGAGCAGCGACTGCAGGTACTCGCCGTACCCGTTCTTCGCCAGCGGCTCGGCCAGTGCGCGCAACTGCGCGTCGTCGATCCAGCCGTTGCCCCAGGCGATTTCCTCGGGGCAGCACACCCGCAGTCCCTGTCGCGCCTCGATCGTCTCGATGAAGGTCGAGGCCTCCATCAGCGAGCGGTGCGTGCCGGTGTCGAGCCAGGCGTAGCCCCGGCCCAGGCGCTCCATGTGCAGGCTGCCTTCGTCGAGGTAGCAGCGGTTGAGGTCGGTGATCTCGAGTTCCCCGCGCGCGGAGGGCTTGAGGCCGGCCGCGAACCCCGGCGCGCGGCCGTCGTAGAAGTACAACCCGGTGACGGCGTAGTTCGACTTCGGCTTCGCGGGCTTCTCCTCCAGGCCCACCACCCTGCCGTCGGCATCGAAGTCGGCGACGCCGTAGCGTTCCGGGTCCCGGACCCAGTAACCGAATACCGTGGCGCCCTGGGGGCGGGCGTCCGCACGCGCGAGCATTTCGCCCATGCCGTGCCCGTGGAAGATGTTGTCGCCGAGCACCAGGCAGCTTGGCGCGCCGTCGAGGAAGCGGTCGCCGAGGATCAAGGCCTGCGCCAGGCCGTCCGGACTGGGCTGCGCCACGTATTCGATCCGCATGCCCCATTGCGATCCGTCGCCGAGCAGGCGCTGGAACAACCCCTGCTCGTGCGGCGTGTTGATGACCAGCACCTCGCGGATGCCCGCGAGCATGAGCACGCCCAGCGGGTAATACACCATGGGCTTGTCGTAGACGGGCAGCAGCTGCTTGCTGGTCGCCTGGGTCAGCGGATACAGGCGCGTGCCGGATCCGCCGGCCAGGATGATGCCCTTGCGCTTCATGCGGCCGTCCCGATCCGTTCGAGGCGGTAGGTGCCGTCGAGCACGCGGCCCACCCAGTCCTGGTGGTCCAGGTACCAGTCGACGGTTTCCGCCATGCCACGCTCGAACGAGTGCGCCGGCTTCCAGCCGAGTTCGCCCTGCAGCTTCGACGCGTCGATCGCGTAACGGCGGTCGTGGCCGGGCCGGTCGGCCACGTAGGCCACCTGCGAGTAGCGGGGCTTGCCGTCGCGCCGAGGACGGCGCGCGTCGAGCAGGTCGCAGATGGTCCGCACGACCGCGATGTTCTCACGCTCGGCGTCGCCGCCGACGTTGTAGGTCTCCCCCACGCGGCCGCCTTCCAGGACCGTGCGGATCGCCGCGCAGTGGTCGCCGACGTACAGCCAGTCGCGCACGTTGCGGCCGTCGCCGTAGACCGGCAGCGGCTCGCCCGCGAGCGCCCGCGCGATGACCAGCGGGATGAGCTTCTCGGGGAACTGGTACGGGCCGTAGTTGTTCGAGCAGTTGGTCGTCAGCACCGGCAACCCGTAGGTGTGGTGGAACGCACGCACCAGGTGGTCGGACGCGGCCTTGGACGCGGAATACGGCGAGTTCGGCGCATACGGCGTGGTCTCGGTGAACTTCCCGGTGTCCCCGAGCGACCCGTAGACCTCGTCCGTGGACACGTGCAGGAAGCGGAACCCGTCCCGCTTCGCGCCGTCCAGGCTGCGCCAGTAGTCGCGGCTCGCCTCGAGCAGGCCGAGCGTGCCGACGACGTTGGTCTGGACGAACGCCCCCGGCCCGTCGATCGAACGATCCACGTGGCTTTCGGCCGCGAAGTTGACGACGGCGTCGGGTCGGTGCTCCCGCAGGAGCGAATCCACCAGCGCACGGTCGCCGATGTCGCCGTGGACGAAGTGGTGGCCGGGATCGCCGTCGAGCGACGCCAGCGTGTCCAGGTTGCCGGCGTAGGTCAGCGCGTCGAGGTTGACGACGCGAACGCCGCGGGCGACCGCGTCGAGCACGAAATTGCCACCGATGAAGCCCGCGCCACCGGTGACGAGCCACGTCTTCATCAGAACGGGATGTCGTCGTCTGCGAAGTCGGCGTCGAAGTCGCTGGACTTGGCCGCGGCGGGCTCGCGGCGTGGCGCGGATTCCTGCCGGGGCGCGGACTGGCGCGCGGGTCGGTCGGAACGGCCGCCGCCACCGCCACCCCCCTCGCCACCGCCGCCGCCCAGCATCTGCATCTCGTCGGCGACGATGTCGGTGAAGTACTTCTCCACGCCGTCCTGGCCGGTGAACTTGTCGTAGCGGATCGATCCCTCGATGTAGACCTGGCGCCCCTTCTTCAGGTATTCGCCGGCGATCTCGCCCAGCTTGCCGAACAGCTTCACGCGGTGCCATTCGGTCCGTTCGACCTGGTTGCCGTCCCGGTCCTTGCGGACGCTGGTCGTGGCCAGGCTCAGCGAACAGACGGCCATGCCGCCCTGCGTGTACTTCATCTCCGGGTCGTTGCCGAGGTTGCCGACCAGGATCACCTTGTTGATGCCGCGTGCCATGGCGCGTCCTTCCGTTGCGAGTGGGCGCCCGGTCCGGGCGTGCAGGCATTCGATTATAGCCGTGGCGCCAGGGGCATCAGCGGGCGCCGGGCGCCGGCGTCGGGCCTTTCCATGAAGGAATCGGGCACGCGCGCGTCCGTATAATCGAGGGCCTCCCCGCCCACGGACCGCGCATGGATTCCGCCGTGCAACCCGTCGATGCCGCCCTGCCCGGCCTGGACGCCATCCTGTCGCTGGCCCGCGAGGACATGGCGGCGATGGACGCCCTGATCCGGCGGCGGCTCGCCTCCGACGTGGTGCTCGTCAACCAGGTGGCGGAATACATCATCGGCGCCGGTGGCAAGCGCCTTCGCCCGATGCTGCTGCTGCTCGCGTCGGGCGCGCTCGGCCACCGCGGTCCCGACGCGCACCAGCTCGCCGCCGTGGTCGAGTTCATCCACACCGCCACGCTGCTGCACGACGACGTCGTGGACGAGTCGGACCTGCGCCGCGGCCGGCGCACCGCGAACGCCGTGTGGGGCAACGCCCCCAGCGTGCTGGTCGGCGACTTCCTGTATTCGCGCAGCTTCCAGCTGATGGTCGAGCTCGGACGCCCGGAAGTGATGCGCATCCTCGCCGACACGACCAACGAGATCGCCGAGGGCGAGGTGCTGCAGCTGCTCCACGGGCGCAACGCGGACACCGACGAGGCCGCCTACCTGCGCGTGGTCGAACGCTAGACCGCGGTCCTGTTCGCGGCCGCGACCCGCCTCGGGGCCCTGCTGGGGGATGCCGACGCCGCGACCTGCGACGCGCTGCACGCCTACGGCCTCAACCTGGGGTTCGCGTTCCAGATCGCGGACGACGTGCTGGACTACGCCGCGGACGCCGACGCCATGGGCAAGAACGTCGGCGACGACCTCGCCGAGGGCAAGGCGACCCTCCCGCTGATCCACGCGATGCGCCACGCCGATGCCGCCACGGCGGAGCGGTTGCGCGCCGCGGTGGAAACCGGCGACACCGACGCCCTGCCGGTGGTCCAGGCGGCGATCCGGGCCAGCGGCGGGATCGCGTACAGCCGGGCGCGCGCCGACGCATTCGCCACCCGCGCGATGCGGGCGCTCGACGGCCTGCCGGACAACGCCTGCGTGGACGCGCTGCGGGGCCTGGCCCGCTACGCCGTCGACCGCGACCACTGAGGTCCGCTCAGGCGACCCCGAGCCCTGCGATGGCGGACGTGTCGTCCGGGTCGAATCCGGCCAGCCGCGCGAAATGGCGCCCGCGTTCGGTGTAGTCGCGATAGGCCCCGAAGCTGGGTGCGCCCGGCGACAGCAGGACGACGCCCTCGCCGTCCAGGGCCGCGCGCGCATGCGCCACCGCTTCCCCGAGATCCGCCGCGGCCGACAGGCGAAGGCGTCCCTCGGCGGCGATCGGGGCCAGCAGCGCATGGATCCTCGGGCCGTTCGCGCCGGTGGTCACGATCGCGTGCGGCGGGTGCGCGCGGATCGCGTCGGCGAAGCCTTGCCAGTCGAGTCCGCGGTCGTGGCCGCCGACGACCAGCGCGACGCGCCGGTGGGCGTGCAGTTCCAGCGCCGCCAGGGTCGCGTGGGGCGTGGTGCTGATCGAATCGTCCACCCATTCCAGCCCGTCCCGGCGTCCCAGCGGCTGCAGCCGGTGCGGCAGGGGACCGAAGCTCGCCGCGTGGCGCCCCAGCGCCGCCGCGTCGTGGCCCAGCGCATCGATCGCGGTGAGCACGGCGCACAGGTTCTGGCGGTTGTGCCGGCCCGGCAGCCGCCAGGCGCCGGTGTCCATGACGGCGTCCGCGCCGCGGTGCAGGATGTCGCCGCGGAGGTGCCAGCCGTCGGCATGGCCGAACCACCGCACCTCGCCCGGGAGCGACAGCGTGGCCAGCCGCGGGTCGGCGGCGTTGAGCACCGCGATGCCGGGCCGCGCATCGGTGACCAGGCGCAGCTTGTCCGCCATGTAGCGCGCCTCGCCGCCGTGCCAGTCCAGGTGCTCCGGGAACAGGTTGAGCACGACGGCGACCGCCGGTCGTGCCCCGCTGTCGGCCACGTCGCCGGTCTGGTAGCTCGACAGTTCGATCGCCCAGGCGTCCGCGTCGGCGTCCAGCAACTCGAGCAGGGGCAGGCCGATGTTCCCGGCCAGGGCCGTGCGCACGCCGCCCGCGCGCAACAGGTGCGCGAGCAACGCCGTGCTGGTGCTCTTGCCCTTGGTGCCGGTGACGCATGCGGTCGACGGCACGATGCCGTCGGCACCGGCGCGCTCGGCGAACCACAGGGCCGTGCCGCCGACGAATCGCGTGCCCGCGCGCGCGGCCGCGGCCGCGTCCTCGCCGTACGGGCTGATGCCGGGCGACTTCAACACGACGGCGAAGCCGGCGAGCCGGGGCCCGGGCGGCGCGGTCTCGACCGACAGGCACGCGTCGCCGAGGGCGCGGGCCTCCGCGGCCTCGCCCTCGGTGCACAGCAAAGTCAACGGGAGGGCAGGCAGGCGCGCGCGCACCGCGCGATACGTCGTGCGCCCTTCGCGCCCCCAACCCCACAGCGCGATGCGGCCGCCCCCGGCCGCGATGGCGTCAAGCGTCGAAATGCGCACGCACGCGCTCCCACGTCGCGGCCGGCACCCGGTGTTCGCCCTCGATCGCCAGCAGCGGCGCGATGTCGAGTTCCGCGGGATCGAGCACCGGCCGGATCTCGCGCGCGAACCGTTCCACCAGCGCGTCCTCCCGCCACTCGGGCCGCGCGGCCAGCGCGGCCATCGCCGCGCGCGACTCGCGCCCCTCGCCGACGCACTCGAACGGCTTGTGGTCCTCGTACTCGAGCAGCGCGTCAAACCCGGGCGCCTGCGCCGGATCGTCGAGCAGGTTGCGGCCGAAGATGCCGACCAGCCGCGGCTTGGGCATGAACGGGGCCAGCGCCAGGAACACGAAATGGCACTTGGGGCACACGCCGCACCAGCGGTTGACCGGGCGCTCGCCGAGGATGTGGAAGTTGCGGTTGCAGCTGGAGAAGTGCGCGTCGTAGCGCGCGGTGCGCGTGAACTGGCGCGCGACCGCGAGTTCGCTCAGCGGACGCAGCAACGAGTAGTAATGCAGGTCCTGCGCGACCTGCCGCTCGACGTGCCCGCCGAACGCGCGCTCGAAGGCCCAGCCCTTCGACCACTGGTGGTTCACCTCGCCGGTGCCGGGGATCGTGGAGCCGTAGCTCGCCGACCGTTCGTTCGAGAACACGACCTGGTCGAAGCCCTGCAGCAACGCGGCCACCACGAGGATCGCCGAGTTGACGGCGGTCACCGGGATGTGCCCGTTCCAGGCGCCCTGGCGGTTGAAGTCGAACAGTTGCGGCGCGAGCACGCGGCCGATGTTGAGCGTCGGCAGGCCGGTGCGCGCCGCGCACGCGGCGATCAGCTGCGAGCCGCCGATCCAGGCGACCGTCTGCGGGACGCCGGCCGCGCGCAGGGCCTCGATCGACACCAGCGAATCCTTGCCGCCGCCGATGGCGACCAGCGCATGCGGCGCCAGGCCGACCGCGGGCGCGGCGACCGCCGTGCCTGCCCGCGGGAAACGGATCCGGCCGTGCAGGTCGAGGCCGTTGCGGTACGCGAACTCCCCCAGGCCGTTGAGGTAGATGGACTCCACCAGGGCGGCGGTCGCCTCGTCGATCGCGTACGCGTCGATCCGGATCTCGCCTGGCACGGCGGCCTTGTAGTAGCTCACGCCCGCGACCAGGTGCAGCAGGCGCAGGGCGCGTTCGACCGCGGCGGCGCGCGGGCCGTCGAGGGCGAACGGCGCGCCGGTGAACGTGATTGTCTCGACCAGTTCGGGGCCGTCGTCGAACGCGTACGCGAGTTCGGCGACGCCGGTCGCCGGGTCGAGCCCGCAGCGCACGAAGCGGAAGGCGCGGATCGCGTCGCGCCGGAAAGTCCATTCGGTCATCGGGGGGCGTCCTCGTCCAGCAGCGCCTCGCGCGGCAGCGGCCGGAGGTTGTAGGTGTTGGCCATGGCCATGCCGTAGGCGCCGGCATCGGCGACCAGCAGCACGTCGCCGGGCGCCGTGGCGGCCGGCAGCAGGCGGTTGTCGCCGAGCACGTCGCCGGTCTCGCAGACGGGGCCGACGACGTCGAACAGCGTGTCGGCGGCCGTGTCCAGGCGCGACAGGTTCACGATGTCGTGCCAGGCCTCGTAGAGCGCTGGCCGCAGCAGCGCGTTCATGCCGGCGTCGGCGCCGACGCGGCGCACGCCGTCCTTCTCGACCACCTGGGTGGCGGTGAGCAGCAGGACGCCGGCCTCGGCGACCAGCCAGCGCCCCGGCTCGATCGCGAGGCGGTAGCGCGGATACGCGGCCTTGATCTCCGCGAGGCCCGCCGCCCACGCCTCGAGGTCGAACCTCGGGGCGTCCGGCGTGTATGGCACCGGCAGCCCCCCGCCGACGTCGATCCATTCCACGTTGCCCAGCGACTCCGCCAGCCCGGCGAGTTCGGCATGCACACCGCGCCAGTGGCCCTGTGCCTCGATGCCGCTGCCCAGGTGGGCGTGCAGCCCGGTGATGCGCACATCGAGCGCGCGCGCCGCGGCGGCGAACGCCTCTAGCCGTGCGACCGGCAGGCCGAACTTCGCCTCGACGCCGCCCGTGCGGACCTTCTCGTGGTGGCCGTCGCCGCGGCCGAGGTCCAGGCGCAGCCACAGCGGACGCCCGCGGAACACGTCCGGCCACGCCTGCAGCGCCTCGATGTTGTCGAGCGTCACCGTCACGCCCCGGTCGAACGCCGCGGCGTATTCCGCGTGCGGCGCGAAGCTCGGCGTGAACAGCACGCGCGCGGAATCCAGGCCGGGCAGCACGTCGAACACGCGCGCCAGCTCGCCGGCGGACACGCATTCGAAGCCGAAGCCCTCCGCCTCGAGCGCGCGCAGGATCGCCGGGTGCGCGTTCGCCTTCAGCGCGTAGTACCGCCGGTCCACCGCCGTGGCCCCGGCCAGGCTGCGCGCGCGGTCGCGCACCGTCGGCAGGTGGTACGCATAGCAGGGCGTGCCCTCGCCCGCATGCCGCAGCAGGGCCAAACGCGCGTCGTGCCACCACGGCTGCCCGCGCGCCACCGCGCCCTGCGTGATCTCGCGCCAGGTCGGCCCGAACACGCTGGCGTCGCGCATCGGCATCGCGCCGCTGCGCACCAGTTCCGCATGCAGCTGCGGCACCAGGCCCTCGGCATCCGCCTCGTCCACGACGAACGTCAGGTTGAGGTCGTTGGACGACTGCGACACCAGGTGCACGCGCTCGCGCCCGAACGTCGCCCAGATGTCCGACAGGCGATGCAGCAGCGACCGCATGCCGCGCCCGACCAGCGTGATCGCCGCGCAGGGCGCGATCACCTTGACCCGGCAGACCTGCGCCAGGTCGGCGGCGAGCGCCTCGAGCACGTTGCCGCTGACCAGGTTGTCGCTCGGGTCCAGCGACACGGTGACGTTCGTCTCCGACGAACCGATGAGGTCCACCGACAGGCCGTGCCGCCGGAAGCGCTCGAAGATGTCGGCCAGGAAGCCCACCTGCTGCCACATGCCGATGCTTTCCATCGACACCAGCACGATGCCGTTGCGGCGGCTGATCGCCTTGACCCCCGGCACGGTCGCCGCCTCCGCGTCGATGCGCGTGCCGGCGAGCGCGGGGCGCTCCGTGTCCAGGATCCGCATCGGCACGCCGGCCTCCCGGCAGGGCCCGATGGACCTGGGATGCAGGACCTTCGCGCCGGTGGTCGCGATTTCCTGCGCCTCGGCGTAATCCAGCCGCGCCAGCAGGCGCGCCTCCGGCACTTCGCGCGGGTTGGCGCTGAACATTCCGGGCACGTCGGTCCAGATCTCGACGCGGCGCGCGCCCAGCATCGCGCCGAAGTACGCGGCGGACGTGTCGGACCCCCCGCGGCCGAGCACCGCGGTGCCGCCGTCGCCGTGGCGCGCAATGAACCCCTGGGTCAGCAGCAGGCGGGGCGGCTGCGCGTCGAACCGCGCGCGCGCGGCGTCGCCGTCGTGGCGGCAGGACACGCACAATCGCGTCGTCCAGTCGTTCTGGTTCGGCAAGGCCAGCGCCTGCAGCCAGTCGCGCGCGTCGCACCAGCCGAAGTCGAGGCCCTGCGCACACAGGTACGCGGCGCCGAGCGTGGACGACAGCAGTTCGCCCTGCGCCAGCACGTCGGCCTGCCAGTCCAGGGGGCGCCTGGCCGCGCGCGGGTCCTCCGAAAGCGCGCGCAACGCCGCCAGCCGCGTGCCGAGCACCGCGTCCGCGTCAAGCCCGAGCTCGCCGGCGAACGCGCGATGGCGTTCGGCGATGCCGGCCATGCCGGCATGCGCGTCACCCCCGTCGGCGATCGCCTGCAGTGCGTTGGTCACGCCCGACAATGCCGAGACCACGACCAGCACGCGCACGCCCTCCTCGCGCGCGCGGTCCGACGCGATCGCGCCGACGGTGTCCCAGCGTTCGCGCCGCGACACCGAGGTGCCACCGAACTTGAGCACGATCCATCCGGCGTCGGCGGCGCTTCGGTTCGCTGTGGGCGTCATGGCGTGAGATTCTATGCGGAGCCATGCACGCACGCCGTTACCGCCAGCTCGATGTCTTCGCCGACCGGCCCGGCGCAGGCAATCCGCTCGCGGTCGTGCTCGACGCCGAAGGCCTGGACGACGCGACGATGCAGGCGATTGCGCGCTGGACGCGCCTGCCCGAGACCACCTTCGTGCGCCCGGCCGCCGACGCGGGTGCCGACTACGGGATCCGGATCTTCAGCCCGCGGCGCGAAGTCCCCTTCGCCGGGCACCCCAGCGTCGGCACCGCGCATGCGGTGCTCGAGGCCGGCCTGGCCACGCCGCGCGACGGGTTGCTCGTGCAGGACGGGATCGCCGGGCGCCTGCCGCTGCGGGTGGAGGGCGAGGGCCGGGCGCGCACGATCGCCGTGCGGACCCCGCGCGCCCGTCTGCTGCGGACCGCCACGCCGGACGACCGCGTGCTGGCGGCCGCGCTGTCGGGCCTGCCGCCCGGGCGCCTGCCCCCGGCCCTGATGGACGGCGGTCGTCGCTGGTGGCTGGCGGAGGTCGCGGACGAGGCCGCGTTGCGTGCCGCCACGCCGGACTGGGACGCGATCGCCGCGCTGGCCGCCGAATGCGACTGCATGGGCCTGTGCGTCTTCGCCCGCAGCGACGATCCGGTGTACTACCTGGCGGTGCGCGCATGGGTCGGGGCGCCGGCGTGCTTCGAGGATGCCGCGTCCGGTGCGGCCAACGCGACCCTCGCCGCCTGGCTGGCATCGCGCGACGCCCTGCCGGGCGAAGGCGGCGCCTACCGCATCAGCCAGGGCCGCGAAG
>CAMLHR010000008.1 GCA_946479915.1 uncultured Lysobacter sp. | reverse complement strand
CGAAGCAGCGAGCAAACTGCCCGCAGGAGCGGCAGCGGCGGCTGCCGGTGGAGTGGGGTGGATCGAGCGGCAGCCACGAGGTGGACGTGCAGTTGCTCGCGCTGGATCGCAAGTGGCTGCTGAAGGAGGTCACGAACACGGTCGCGCAGGCGAACGTCCACGTGGGCGAGATCCATGGCGACGACGCCGGCGGCAACGGCCGCGTCCGGCTGCGCATGCGGTTGCGGGTGGAGGACTTCGGGCAACTCTCCACGTTGCTCGGGAAGCTTTCCGCGCTGCCCGGCGTCGAGGACGCGCGCCGCGCCTAGCGGCCCGCGGCGGCGGCGAGGACTGCCTCGAGCCGGCCGGCCAGGTGGCTCCAGCCGTAGTCGGCGACGGCGCCGGGCGACAGGTCGAACCCTTCCTCGAGGCGCCCGTCCTGCTTGGCGCGCGCCAGCGATCCGAGCGCCCCCGCGATGGCGTCGGCATCGTCGTGGCAGCCCACGCCGCGCCGGCGCTCGGCGAGGAGACGCGACACTGCGTCGTCTTCCCCGTGGTGGACGTGGAGGATCGGGCGGCCTGCCCCGAAGTACTCGTACACCTTGCCGGGCACCTGGCACGGATCGCGGTTGGCGATGCTGACCAGGACGTCCGCCGCGCGTTGCCGCGCGAGCGCCCCGGTGTGCGGCAGGAAGCCGAGCAGGCGGATGCGGTCGGGCGCCCGTGCGGCAGCCCGCAGCACGTCGTCCGGCAGCGTCACGGCGGCGATGGAGAGGCGGACGCCCGGCGTGCGCATGACCGCGTCGACCAGGACGCCTGCACGCCGGAACGCATAGAAGCTGCCGGTGTAGAGCACGTCGAGCACGCCCGGCCCGCGTTCCATGGGCGCCGCGCCCGGCAACCGGTCGTCGAATCCCTGGGTGATCACGTGCACGCCCTGCGAACGTCCGTGCCGGGCCTGCATCAGCGCCGCCGCCGTCGCGGTGGTGACGAGGATGCGGTCGGCGCGTGCGCAGACCTCCGCTTCCAGCCGCGCGGCGCGCCGGCGCCAGCGCGCGGGCGTGTACGGGGCGAGGACAGGATCGCCGATGTCGGCGACCCAGGGCAGGCCGCGGCGGCTTGCCTCCAGCCCCAGCTCGAGCGTCGTGGCGGGTTCATGGGAACTGACGACGACATCGGGCGCCACCCGGTCGAGCAGCGGAAGCAGGGCGCGTGCCGCCGGCCGTTGCCATTCGCCCCGCAGGTCGGGGAACCAGACCCGCGCCCCGACATCCTGGAGCAGCATCCAGGCGCGCTGCGTCCAGCCGCCGCGCGACGCCGGGGCCGCCGGCGATGCGGGCGCCACGCCGTCCCGCTCGCGCCGGTTGCGGCGCGCGGCGAGCAGCCCGCGGACCGGTCCGGCGTGCGTCCGGTGGACGTGGACGCCCGCCGGCAGTGCGGGCAGGCCGGGCGTGCTGCCGCCCAGGTCGATGGTCAACACGTGCACCTCGTGCCCGGACATCGCGAGTTCCCGGGCCAGGTACGCCCAGCGCAGCGACTGCGGCGACGGGCTGGGCGGGAACTCGTAGGCGAGCAGCAGGATCCTCACGGCGCGCCCGCCTCCGCCGCGAACGTCCTGCGCAACGCCGCGCGCGCGGCCTCGAAGGAGAAATGGCGCCGCACGTTCTCCAGTCCGTTGGCCGCGAGCCGCTCCCAGAGCACTGGATCGCCGTACACGCGCACCACCGCGGCTGCCAGCGACCCGGCATCGGACGCGACCATCGCGTGGACGCCGTCGCGCACGTGCATGCCCTCCGCGCCACAGGGCGTGGTGACCACGGGCAGGCCGCGGGCCATGCTGAGGTTCACCTTGCCCTTGACGCCCGCCCCGAAGCGCAACGGTGCGATGGCGACGCGGCAGCCCGCGAGCAGCGGCGCGAGGTCGGGGACATGGCCATGCACGACGATGCCGCCGGTCGCCTCCGCAGCGGTGCGCAGGTCGCGCGGGACATCGGCCCCGACCAGGTGCAGGCGAACGTCCGGCAGTTGCCGCCGGATGGCGGGGAAGATCTCGCGCACGAGCCACCACGCCGCATCCGTGTTGGGCGGATGCCGGTGGCCGCCGACGAACAGCAGGTCCCGGCGATCGGCGAAGGCCGGTCCGGCGGTGGCGTGCCCGAACGTGTTGGACACCACTTCCACCCGCGCCCCCGGCACCTCTTCCGCGAGGATCCGCTGCTCGTCGGCGCTCACCACCCAGGTGGTGTCCACGGCGCCGACGAGCGCCAGTTCCGAGGCTTTCGTCGCCAGCGCGCGGCGCTGCGTCCCGCGCGTGCCGGTCACGCTTGCCTGGCGCGCCTCGCGCAGGAAATGCAGGTCGACGGTGTCGAACACCACGTGCGCGCCGGGCGCGAAGTGCCGGACGGCGGGCACCCAGTGGCCTGCGACGAAATGCCGGCACAGGATGGCCCCCTGCAGCCCGGCCCCGTGCCGGCGCAGCCAGGCCAGGGCGGGTTCCGTCGCGACGTCGACGCCCATCGCGCGCAGCGCGCGCGCATCCGCGCCTTCCCGGTGGCCGTCGTCCGCGAAGAAGGTCACGCGGTAGCCCTCCGCGACGAGGAGCCGCAGCAGGTTCGACAATCGCACCGAGCCCGAGTCGCGGTCGGGATGCGGCACGTCCACGTCCACGACCAGCAGCCGCGGCCCGCGCGGGGCCGGGCGGGCGTCGTCGGACCCGGGCGCCGGCGTGGTCCCGGCCGCCGATGTCGCGCCGCGACGGCCCGCGATGCCGCGCAGGGTCGCGAGCCACCCGCGCGCGGCGATGCCGGCGAACAGTCGCTTCAGGCGGGAACGCAGTCGTCCCAGGTGGAATCCGGCGGCGATCGGCAAGGTGTCGGGTATCCATGTGAACGAACGGCGACAGCCGGGGAACGGCCGCGTCCGCCAGGGCCTGGCGCGGCAGTTGGCTGCGTTAGACTCGGCCGCTCGCGCGATCGCATTGTCGCATCCCCACCTGCCTGCCGCCGCGGGCCCAGGCATCGCATGTCCCGTCAACGACCCCACGCCGCCGCACGCTTCCGTTTCCCCCGCGCATGGCGCAGGCGGCTGATCACTGCCGTCCTGGTGGCCGGCGGGCTCGCGGCGGGCTTCCTCGTGCCCTACATGCTCTACCTCAACCACCAGGTGGGGGAGCGCTTCGGGCAGTTGCAGTGGCAGTTGCCGACGCGGGTCTTCGGGCGGCCGCTCGCGCTGCGCCCGGGCCTGGCGATGGACGCGCAGACGCTCAAGACGGAGCTCGACGCGGCCGGCTATCGCGAGGATGGCGCCGGCGTCCGCCCGGGCACCTACCTCCGCGACGGCGGCCGCTGGCTGATCGCCAGCCGGGGGTTCGACGACGTGGACGGCCCGGTGGCGCCCAGCCGCATCGAGGTGCGCCTCTCGGGCGGCCGCGTCGCGTCGCTGTCCGACGCCGCGCGCCAGCGGCCGCTCGAGGCCGCGCGCCTGGACCCGGCGCGGATCGCGACGCTCTACGGGCAGCAGCAGGAAGAGCGTCGCCTGGTCCAGCTGGAGGAAGTCCCGGAACTGCTCGTCACGACGTTGCAGGCGGTCGAGGACCGAGACTTCAAGGACCACCACGGCATCGACATCAGCGGCATCCTGCGCGCGGCCTGGGCGAACCTGAAGGCCGGGGAGACGGTGCAGGGCGCGAGCACGCTGACCCAGCAGCTCGCCCGCAGCGGCCTGCTCGGCATCGGCAACGAGGTCACCTACACCCGCAAGGCGAAGGAAGCGCTGTACGCGGTGCTCATCGAGGCGCGCTACGACAAGCGCACCATCCTGGAGACGTACCTCAACCAGGTGTACCTGGGGCAGCGCGGCGCGCAGGCGATCCATGGCGTCGCCGCGGGCGCGGAGTTCTGGTTCGGCCGCGACCTGCGCGACCTGACGACCGAACAGATCGCGCTGCTGGTGGGCATCATCAACGGGCCGTCCGTGTACAACGCGCGGCGCAACCCGGAGGCGACGAAGGAGCGCCGCAACGTCGTGCTCGGCGACATGCTCGAGACCGGGCTGATCAACCGCGCCACGTACGAAAGCGCGCTCGAGGCGCCGCTGGGCGTCACCGAGGAGCCCGGTCATTCCGCCAACCGCTTCCCGGCGTACGTGGACCTGGTGCGGCGGCAGCTCGCGCGCGACTACCCGGCCGACGCGCTCGCCGGCGCCAACCTGCGGGTGATGACCTCGATGTCGCCGTCGGCGCAGGCGTACGCGGAAGGATCGGTGAAGCGCACGCTCGAGGCGCTGGACAACGCCGACCGCCCGCCGCTGCAGACCGGGCTGGTCATGACCGACGTGCACAGCGGGGAGGTCATCGCCGTGGTCGGCAGCCGCGACTTCGCCCGGCCCGGGTTCAACCGCGCGGTCGAGGCGCAGCGCCCGGTCGGCTCGCTGATCAAGCCCTTCGTGTACCTGCTCGCGCTCGCCCAGCCGGACCGCTGGTCGCTGGCCAGCTGGGTGGACGATTCGGACGTCACCGTCACCCTCGACACCGGCAGGCAGTGGAGCCCGGACAACTCCGACGGTCGCAGCCACGGGACCGTGCGGCTGATCGACGCCCTGGCCAAGTCGTACAACCAGGCGACCGTGCGCGTCGGCATGCAGGTCGATCCGCGGCGCATCGCGGACCTGATCGGGACGCTGGCGGGCATCGAGGCGGACCCGAATCCTTCGCTCATCCTGGGCGCGACGGACACCAGCCCGTATGCGATGGCGCAGCTCTTCCAGTTCCTCGCGTCCGGCGGCGAGATCCAGCCGTTGCGCGCGGTGCGCGGCGTGCTGGACGGGGAGGGCAACGCCCTGAGCCGGTACGACAACGCGCCCGCGCCGGCGCAGGAGGGCGACGCGATCGCCGCGCGCCTGGTGACGCTGGCGCTGCAGCATGCGGTCCAGGCCGGCACCGGGCGTGCGCTCGTCCGCGACGGATTGGGCGGCCTGCATCCCGCGGGCAAGACCGGCACGAGCAACGATGGCCGCGACAGCTGGTTCGCCGGCTACACCGGCGACCACCTCGCGGTCGTGTGGGTCGGCAACGACCAGAACGAAGCCACCGGGCTGTACGGCGCCACCGGCGCGATGCGGGTGTGGTCCGGCATCTTCGGGCGGCTGCCGAGCGCGCCGCTCGACGTCGGCAGCGAGGGCCTCGAATGGGCGTGGGTCGTCGGGTCGCACAGCACGGACGAAAGCTGTCCGGACGCCCGCCGCTTCGCGTTCGTGGCCGGCTACGTGCCGCCGTACCAGGGGTGCTCGTACTACTCGCCGGATCCGTACTACGACGGCGAGGAAGGGCGTAGCTGGCGCGACTGGTTCGGCTGGGGCGACGACGATCGCGGGGAGCGCGCGCGCGAGCGTGCCGAGGAGCGCGCCGAGGAGGCCGCCGAACGGCAGCGCGACCGCGAGCGCGAGCGCGAGGACGCCTACGAAGAGGCAATGGACGACTGATGGCCCGGTGTGAGCCGCTTTCGCGGCGCGCGTGGTGCGGTGCCGTGCTGGCCGCGAGCGTGCTCGCCGGATGCGCGACCGCGCCGGCGCCTGCGCCTCGGCCCGCGCCGTTGACGTCCTCCGCGCCGGACCAGATGCTCGCCATCGTGCACGCCGAGGGCGCGCCCGGGGACACCGAACTCGCCGTCAGGCCGTTGCGCGACCCCGCCACCGCCGACCTGCGCGACCGGGCGGCGGCCTGGCAGGCGCAGGGCGCGCTCGACCTGGCGGCCGCGGCGCTCGACGAGGCGCTTTCGATCACGCCGGACGACCCCGCGCTGCTGCAGGAGCGGGCCGAAGTGGCGCTCCTCTCCGCGGAGTTCGCGAAGGCGGCGGCCCTGGCCGAACGCGCGTTCGCGCTCGGCTCGCAGGTCGGGCCGTTGTGCCGCCGGCACTGGGCCACCGCCTGGCAGGCGTGGCTCGGATCGGGTGACCGCGCCGCCGCGGATGCCGCGCACGCGCGCATCGAGGCGTGCCGGCTCGATCGGCCGGCCCGGTACTGAGCCGCGCGGTGTCGGACCTGGCCCGCGCCAGCCGCGAGGCGTTGAGCGAAGGCGGCGCGCTGTCGGGGGCGCTGCCCGGCTTCGTGCCGCGGCCCGCGCAGCAACGGCTCGCCGACGCGGTGGCCGACGCGTTCGCGTCGCAGGGCACGCTGCTGGCCGAGGCGGGCACCGGCACCGGCAAGACGTTCGCCTACCTCGTCCCGGCCTTGCTGTCGGGCCTGAAGACCATCGTCTCCACCGGCACCCGCGCGCTGCAGGACCAGCTCTACCATCGCGACCTGCCGCGGGTCCGCGACGCGCTTGGCACCGGGCTGAAGACGGCGCTGCTCAAGGGGCGCGCAAACTACCTGTGCCGCTACCGGCTCGAGCAGGCGAAGGGCGAGCCCGCGTTCGCCACCCGGGAGCAGGCGGCGCAGTTCCAGCGCGTCGTCGGGTGGAGCGGGCGCACGCGGATGGGCGACCTGGCCGAACTCGAGGGACTGGCGGAGGACTCGCCGCTGCTGCCGGTGGTGACCAGCACCGCCGACAACTGCCTCGGCACGGAATGCCCGTTCTGGAACGAATGCTTCGTCGTGCAGGCACGCCAGCGCGCGCAGTCGGCCGACCTCGTGGTGATCAACCACCACTTGCTGCTCGCCGACCTCGCGCTCAAGCGCGAGGGCTTCGGCGAGATCCTCCCCGGCGCGCAGGCGTTCGTCGTGGACGAGGCGCACCAGCTGCCCGACCTGGCCGCGCAGTTCTTCGGCGAGGCCATGGGCGCGCGCGCGGTGGCCGAACTCGCCCGCGACGTGGTGCGCGAGTGCCGGGACGTGGCGGGGTCGCTCGCGGCGGTGCAGGCGCCCGCGCAGCAGCTCGAGCAGGCGCTGCGCGCGCTGCGCGCCTCGATGGACGCCTTGCCCGTGCGCGGCACGCTCGCGCGCGCGATGGACGCGCCCGGCGTGGACGAGGACCTGGACGGGCTGGAGCACGCACTGGCCGGGCTGGCCGCGTCGCTCGGCCCTTTGGGCGAGGCGTCGCCCGGGTTCGAGGCGTGCCATGCGCGCGCCACGGACTTCGCCGCGCGCCTCGGCCGATGGCGCCGTGCGGGCGACGACGACGCGGACCTCGGCGACGTCACCCGCTGGTACGAACTCTCGCCGCGCGGGTTCCGCCTGCAGGCGACGCCGCTGGACGTGTCGGGCCCGCTGCGCGCCCATCGCGAGGCCTCGCGTGCCGCCTGGGTGTTCACGTCCGCGACGCTCGCCGTCGCCGGCGAGTTCGGCCACCTGGCGGAGCGGCTCGGGCTGGACGCCCCCGCGACCCTGCTCGAGCCCAGTCCCTTCGACTGGGAAACGCAGGCGTTGTGCTACCTCCCGCCGCGGTTGCCCGAACCCGGTTCGCGCGACTTCACCGGCGCGCTGGTGGGTGCGTTGTGGCCGGTGCTGGAGGCGTCGGGCGGCCGTGCGTTCGTGCTGTTCGCCTCGCATCGCGCCCTGCGCGAGGCGGCCGCCGCGCTGCGCAACGGACCCTGGCCGTTGTTCGTTCAGGGCGATGCCCCGCGCCACGTGCTGCTGGAGCGCTTCCGCGCGTCCGGCAACGGCGTGCTGCTCGGCGCCGCGAGCTTCCGCGAAGGCGTGGACGTCGCGGGCGAGGCGCTGAGCGTGGTGGTCATCGACAAGCTGCCGTTCGCCGCGCCGGACGACCCGGTGTTCGAGGCGCGCCTGCAGGCCGTGCGCCGCCGGGGCGGCAACCCGTTCCGCGACGAGCAGGTGCCGCAGGCCGTCATCGCGCTCAAGCAGGGCGTCGGGCGCCTGATCCGCACCGAGTCGGACCGCGGCGTGCTGGTCCTGTGCGATCCGCGGCTGACAGGCCGCAGCTACGGGCGCGTCTTCCTCGATTCGCTGCCGCCGTTTCCGCGGACGCGGGAGATCGGCGACGTCGAGGCCTTCTTCGCGACGGTACCCTGCGCGGCATGAGGTTGCTCGCCTTCGAACTCGCGACCGAAGCCTGCTCCGTCGCCCTGTGGAACGACGGCGAAGTCACGGCGCGCCACGAAGTCGCGCCGCGGCGGCATGCCGAGCTCGCGCTGCCGTGGGCGGAGGCGCTGCTGGCCGAGGCGGGCCTCGCGCGGGCGCAGCTCGACGCGCTGGCGGTCAGCCGCGGGCCGGGCGCGTTCACGGGCGTGCGGTTGGGGCTGTCGATCGTGCAGGGCATCGCGTTCGCGCTCGACCGGCCGGTGGTGGCCGCCTCGACGCTTGCGGTGCTGGCCGCCGGCGCCGCGTCGGGGTCGCCGGGCGCGACCCGCGTGCTCGCCGCCATCGACGCGCGGATGGGCGAGGTGTACGCCGGCGCGTTCGCGATCGAAGCCGGCGAACCCTCCGCGCTGGGCGCCGAGTCCGTCGGCCCGCCCGGTGCCGTGGCGATCCCGGTGGACGGACACGCCTGGATCGGCGTGGGCACCGGCTTCGGCGCCTGCGAGGGCGCGCTCGGCACGCGGCTGGCCGGCGCGCTCGCGGCGCTGGACCCCGCTGCGCTGCCGCACGCGGAGGACCTGGCACGGTTGGCCGCGTCGGCGGTGGCGCGCGGCGAGGCCCGGCCGGCCGGCGCGATCGAGCCGGCCTACCTGCGCGACCACGTCGCGCTGACGCTGGACCAGCAACGCGCCGCGCGCGCGGCGCGCTGACCTAGCGGTCCACCATGCTGCCACCCGGCAGGAACTGCCAGGTGCGGGTCACGTGCAGGATGTCCACGTCCTCCCCGGTCTCGGGCAGCGGCGGATAGGGTTCGGCCAGCCGCGCGATGCGCAGGGCGGCCTGGTCGAGCAGGGGCTGCCCGCTCGTCCCGACGACCTCCGCGGCCTCGACCGTCCCGTCGCGGCGAATGGCGACGCTGATGACGACCTGCCCGGCGAGCCGGCGGCGGCGCGCCTCGTCCGGATAGTTCAGGTTGCCCACGCGCTCCACCCGGTCCACCCAGGCCCGCAGGTAGGCGGCATAGGCGTATTCGCGCGTGCTCGCCGACACGAACTTGCGGTTGGGGCGCTTGGCGTAGGCCTCGCGGTCGCGGTGGATCTCCGCCGCCAGGCGCGCCATGGCCAGTTCGCGCTCGATGTCCCGCCGGCCCTCGGGCAGCGGGCGCCGGGTCTCGACCGGGGGCGTCGCCTCGGCGGACGGCACGGGCCGCTCGCCCCGGGTACTGGACACGACGCGCGCCTCGGGCGGCGGGCTCGGGGCAGGCGCCTGGGCCCGGACCGGCACGGGGGACACGCCCGGCTCGGCCTGGGGGAGCTGCCCCGCCTGGCGGTCGCGGGGCCGGCGCGCCTCGTCGTGCTCGCCGCCGCCGCGGTTGCTCGCCTGGGCGAGGAAGTCGGCCTGGTCGGGGGTGAGCGCGGTCGTCGCCTCGGTGAGGATGACGTCCAGGGTCGGGAGCACCGGGGCCGCGCCCTCGAGCGCGAACCCGACCCCCAGCACCAGCATGCCGTGCACGAGCAGGGACAGGACCAGCGTCGCGCGCAGCCGCTCGCGCTCGCCGATGCCGCCGGGCCCCGGCCCGGCCCGAGGGACGGCCACCGCGCTCATCGGGTCGTCGCTGCGGCCTCCAGCCGCGCGTCGATGGCGTCGAACAGGCGCCCGGCGATGTTCAGCCCGTAGGCCGCGTCGATCTCCCGGATGCAGGTGGGGCTGGTGACGTTGACCTCCGTCAGCCAGTCACCGATGACGTCCAGCCCGACGAAGACCATGCCGCGCCGGCGCATTTCCGGGCCCACCTGCGCCGCGATCCAGCGATCGCGCTCGGACAGCGGCTGGGCGACGCCCCGGCCGCCCACCGCCAGGTTGCCCCGGAATTCGTCGCCCTGCGGGATCCGGGCCAGGCAGTAGTCGATCGGCTCGCCGTCCACCAGCAGGATGCGCTTGTCGCCCTGCGCGATCCCGGGCAGCCAGCGCTGGGCCATCGCCAGCCGGCGGCCCCCCGCCGTCAGGGTCTCCAGGATCACGTTCACGTTCGGGTCGCCGGCCGTCGCCCGGAAGATGGAGCGCCCGCCCATCCCGTCCAGGGGCTTGAGCACCGCCTGGCCCTCGGCGGCGACGAACGCCTTGAGCGCGGCGGCGTCCCGGCTGACCAGGCTCGGGGCGCAGCACTGCGGGAACAGCAGCGCGGCGAGCTTCTCGTTGAAGTCCCTCAGGCCCCGCGGGTCGTTGACCACCAGGGCGCCGGCCCGGCGGGCGACGTCCAGGACCAGCGTGTCGTACAGGTATTCGGCGTCCACCGGCGGGTCGGTGCGCATCAGCACGACGTCGCCGGGGCCGAAGGGGCGCATCCTGGCCTCGCCGAGCTCGAACCAGCCGGTGGGCTCGTCGCGGACGCCGAGCGGCGCCGCGCGCGCGACCGCCTTGCCCCCGTCGAGCGCGAGGCCCCCGGGCGAGACGTAGTGGAGGCGGTGGCCGCGGCGCTGGCCCTCCAGCAGCATCGCGAAGGTCGAATCCTTGGCGACCTTGATCGACCCGATCGGGTCCATCACGACGACGATGTCCAGGGGCATGGCGACGCGTCCTGCAGGCGTGGATCGATGGTAGCAGCGCGCGGCCGCGCGACGGACCGCCCGCGGGCGCGCGTGGCGGGTCGTGCGACGGGCCGCGCAATAACGCGTTCATGTTTTCGGTTCGGCCACGCGCGGCTTGACACTCAACGCATGGGCTGGGATATAGGTGGGCGCGAACGGGGGAAAGCACGCGATGCAGGACGGGGAACGCACGGGCAGCCTCGATGGGCTGAGGGTCATGGTGATCGATGACTCCAAGACCATCCGGCGAACCGCGGAGACGCTGCTCAAGCGCGAAGGCGCCGAGGTGGTCACGGCGACGGATGGGTTCGAGGCGCTGGCGAAGATCGCCGACCAGCAGCCGCAGATCATCTTCGTGGACATCATGATGCCGCGCCTGGACGGCTACCAGACCTGCGCGCTGATCAAGAACAACCAGCTGTACAAGGGCACGCCGGTGATCATGCTGTCCTCCAAGGACGGCCTGTTCGACAAGGCGCGCGGACGCATCGTGGGGTCCGAGCAGTACCTGACCAAGCCGTTCACCCGCGAGGAACTGCTCGACGCGATCCGCAAGCACGTGAACGCCTGACCGGGGGGCAGGGGGCAAAGAACATGGCAAGGATTCTCCTCATCGAAGACTCACCGACGGACACCGCGGTGCTGACCCAGTTGCTGGAACGCAACGGGCACCAGGTGCTGGCGTCGGGCAACGCCGAGGACGGCATCGCGGTGTGCAAGCGCGAGCAGCCGGACCTCGTCCTGATGGACGTCATCCTTCCGGGCATGAACGGGTTCCAGGCGACGCGCGCGCTGTCGCGCGACGCGGAGACCAGCGCCATCCCGGTGATGATCGTCAGCACCAAGCACATGGAGACCGATCGCGCGTGGGGGCTGCGCCAGGGCGCGAAGGACTACATCGTCAAGCCGCCACGCGAGGACCAGCTCATCGCCCGGATCAACGAGCTCCTCGGCGGATGAGATGAAGAAGCACAAGGCCCCGCACCGCGCATCCGCCCCGAAGCAGGCCCCGTCGCCGGCCGGGGGCGACGTGGCGGTGGCGGAGCACGAGGCGCCGGAACAGGAAATGCCCGCGACACCCAGCACCCCCTTCGAGATCCTCGCCGAGTACGAGCGCCTGTCGCTCGCGCACGTCGCCGGCCTGCCCGAACAGCTCAACGCGCCGGGCCTGTGGCGCGGCGTCGGATACCGCATCGGCCGGCAGCGGCTCGCGTCCGGCTTCGACGAGGTCGTGGAGATCCTGCCGATGCCGTCGCTGACGCCCGTCCCCGGCGCGCAGCCGTGGATGCTCGGCGTGGCCAACATGCGCGGCAACCTGCTGCCGGTCGTGGACCTCAAGCAGTTCCTCGAGGGCGAGCGCACGGTGCTGCACGAAGGCCAGCGGATGCTCGTCGTGCGCCAGCGCGGCGGCGACGTGGCCGTGCTGATCGACGAACTGTTCGGCCAGCGCACGTTCAACGAGCCGCAGTCGATCGACATCGCCGAACTCGGCGCCGGCGAGCGCTACCAGCACTTCATCGAACGCGCCTACCGGCTCGACGACCACCCCTGGGCGGTCTTCAGCCTGGAACGGCTGGCACGCACCCCCGAATTCCGACAAGCAGCGGCCTGAGCCGCCACCAACGACGCAGCAACGAGGTCGAACCATGAGCACCGTCATCGATTCCACGCCCGGCAAGAGCCGCAATCTCGGCGTCACCTTCTGGCTCATCGTGCTCGGCATCGCGCTGGCAGTGCTGGCCGCCAACACGGGTGTCTCCACCTACCAGGGACAGCAGCTGTCCGGGGCGCAGTCCTCCGCGGCCGACCTCCAGGTGCTCTCGCAGCAGCTGGCGATCCAGGGCCGACAGGCGGTGACCGGCGACGCGGCGGCGTTCACTGCGTTCGGCGTGACCAAGTCGCGCATCGACCAGGACGTGGCCACGCTGAAGAGCCGCTTCGGCGGCGTGCCCAGCGTGTCGGCCGAGATCGCCGAAGTGGGCAACACCTGGGCGCCGATGGCGGCCAACGCCGACCGGGTGATCGAATCGCGCGAGGCCGTGATCGCCCTGGCCGACAACGCCGACGCCTTCAGCAGCCGCGTCCCGGAACTCCAGGCGCAGCTCAACGAGGTCGTCCGCGCGCTGGCCTCCAGCGGCGCGCCCTCGGCGCAGGTCTACAACGGCCTGCAGATGGTCGTGACCTCCGCGGCCATGGCCCGTCGCATGGCGGAGATCCAGGCCGGCGGTTCCGACGCGCCGCTCGCCGGCGACGCGCTGGCACGCGACGCGGCGCTGTTCGACCGCAACCTGGCCGGCCTGCGCGAGGGCGAGGGCGACCTGCAGCAGGTCACCGCCCCGGCGGCCGTCGCCGCGCTCGACCAGGCCAACACGCTCTGGGAGGAGATGAAGGTCGACCTCAACGAGATCCTCGACGTGACCGCGCCGCTGTTCGCCGCGCAGTCCGCCTCCGCCGCCATCACCAACAGTTCCGACGCGCTGCTGGCCGACGCCGACGCGCTGTTCGACGCTTTCACCTCGTTCGGTTCGGTGCGCGACACCCGCCTGTTCCCGAACTTCTGGATCGGCGTCGCCTCCGGCATCGCGATGCTGCTGGCGATCATCGGCCTGCTGACCACCCTGTACCGGCAGCAGCAGAAGCGCTTCGAGACCACCAAGGAACTCAACGACCGCAACCAGGAGGCGATCATGCGCCTGCTGGACGAGATGGG
>CAMLHR010000007.1 GCA_946479915.1 uncultured Lysobacter sp. | reverse complement strand
CGATACGTCCCACAGCTCCGGCGCTGACCGGCGACTCTTCCATGACGCGCTTGAGCAGGCCGTCGAGGCCCATCGACACGAGGCCCAGGCACACCGCGCGGACGTGGGCGGCGCGACCCTGGCGGGCAAGGAGAAGATGATCGCGGCGCTGCAGCGGCTCGGCCGGAACCAGGGCGTCTCGACCCTGCCCAAGCAGGTCGAGGCGTTCGGCATCAGCGGCGCGGTCGCGCACGGCCTGAAGAAGCTCATGATGAGCCACCCGCCGCTGGAGGAGCGCATCGCCGCCCTGCGCAATGCGGCGCCGGACCCGCACGCGGTCAGGCAGGGCGTGGTGGCCTGACCTACTCGAACTCGTAGTTCATCTCGGGGCCGGCGGCGGCCAGGAAGTGCCCCTGGACGTAGTCCACGCCGGCGCCGAACAGGAAGCTCATGCTCGCCGCGTCCTGCACGAACTCGGCGATCGTGTGCCGGCCGACCTCGCGGGCCTTGGCGGCGATCTCCTTGATGCGTTCCTGGTTCTTCTCGTTGTTCGGCAGTTCGAGCATGAAGTCGCGGTCGATCTTCAGCAGCGTCGCGTCGAAATGATTGAGCAGCTGGAAAGAGTTCAGGCCTGAGCCGAACTGCTCCAGGCCCACGCGCACGCCCAGCGAGCTGACGTTGCGCTGGAAGTCCTGGGCCGCGCGCAGGTGGGTGAACACCTTCGCCTCCGACAGTTCCAGGACCAGCAGTTCGCCCGGCACCTTGTGCGCGTCGAGGGTCTTGCCGATGTGATCGAGCAGGCGCGAGTCCTGCAGCGAGTCCTGGGTGATCTTGACCAGCAGCGAGGTGCGCTTGCCTGCGTTGAGCCGGCGCCCGATGACCTCGATCGCGCGGCCCACGACCCACTGGTCGATCTCCCACAGCAGGCCGTGTTCCTCGGCGATCGGCAGGAACGCCGGCGGCGCGACCAGTTCGCCGGCGCTGCCTTCCATGCGCAGCAGCCCCTGGTACAGCTCGTGCCCGTCGCCGCTGCCGGTGAGGCTGATGACCGGCTGGTAATGGAGCTGGAAGCTGCCCTTGTCCAGCGTGTCGCGGATGCGCGTCACCCAGGCCTTGACCTTCTCCTCCTCGGCGCGGTCCACCGCGCCGGGGTCGAAGATCTCCGAGCGGTTGCCGCCCATCGCCACGGCGGACTGCACGCCCTGCGAGGCCTTGCCCAGCACCTGCGGCACGCTGGCGATCTTCTCGCCGATCTGCACGCCGCCGATGCTGGCGGTGATGTTGAGCGAGTGCGAGCCGGCCTCGACCACGTGGTCGGCGAACGCGGCGCGGACCTTCTCGGCGACCTGCTGGGTGCGCACGTGGTCGCTGTTGCGGCAGAGCACCGCGAACTGGTGCTCGCCGAAGCGCGCGGCGATGTCGCCTTCCTCGAGCACGCCCTGCAGGCGGTCGGCGAGGGCGTTGATCAGCGGGTCGGCCGCATCCAGGCCGATCTCCTGCAGCAGGCGCACGTAGTGGTCGGGCTCGAGCAGCAGCAGGCCGTGGTGGGCGCTGGCCTTGGCGGACCCGGCCACCGCGTCCTCGAGCGCGCGCAGGAACGTCTGGCGGTTCAGCAGGCCGGTGACCTGGTCGCGCTGGCGCAGTTCCTCCACCTCGCGCGCCAGCTCCGGGTCGGCTTCCTGGCGGCGGAACACGGCCTGCAGGCAGGCCTCGCCCTCGTAGCTGGCCTGGCTGAACTCCATGATCGCGGGGAACACGTTGCCGTCCATGTCGCGCGCCTGCAGTTCGTAGCGCGCCGGCGGCGGCTCGCCCTTCGACAGCCCCTTGAGCAGTTGCTTGAAGCCGTCCACGTGTTGCGGCGCGACCAGGTCGAGCAGGGACATGCCCTCGATGTCCTCGAACGAGTCGAAGCCGAACATCTCCAGGTAGGCCTGGTTGGCGCGGATGTGCATGCCCTCGTGCACGTAGGCGATCGGGTCACGCGAGGACTCGATGAGGGTGTCGCAGCGGCGCTCGGTCTCGCGCACCTGCGCCTCGAGCCGGCGGAGGGAACGGCGGACCTCCAGGTCCGACCACTCGGTGCGCACGACCGACTGCACGTGGTCGATGCGGCTGCGCAGGGCGACGCCGCGCGCGCCGTGGTCGAGCGCCTGCAGCAGCCCGTTGTTGTCGAGGGTGTCCAGGATGACGATGACCGGCAGGTCCTTGCCGCTGGCCGCCACGTGCTGGACCACCTGTGAAAGCGTGATGGACGTCGCATCCTGCGCGACCATGATCAGGTCGAAGGCCTGCTCGCCGATGGCCGCGGCCAGCTCGTCCTCGCTCTCGGGACGGGTCGGGCGTACGGCGATCCCGCCGTTGCGCAGGCCACTGACGATCGCCTCCGCCGCCTCGATGCTGTCGTCCACGATCAGCAGGCGCAGGACCATGTCCTTTCCGAACTGCATTGCAATGCCCTCCGTGGGCACTTTATGACACGAAGTGGCTGGAAGCGTCCATGCGCGTTCAGAGTGGCCGCTTGCCGGGATCGCCGGCCACTTCGCGGACCAGCTTGGGCACCAGGTACCCGGGCAGGCGGGCGGCCAGTGCGGCGTGCAGGCGGCGCGCCCGGTCGTCGCCGACCTCGAAGTGCGCGGCGCCCGCGACCCGGTCCAGCTGGTGCAGGTAGTACGGCAGCACGCCCGCCTCGAAGCCGCGTTCGGACAGGTCGGCCAGGGCATCGACGCTGTCGTTCACGCCGCGCAGCAGCACGGCCTGGTTGAGCAGCGTCGCGCCGGCGTCGCGCAGGCGTCGGGCGGCGGCATCCACGGAGGCGTCGAATTCATTGGCGTGGTTGACGTGGAGCACGACGGTGACCGGCCAGCGCAGCGCGCGCAGCCAGTCGGTGAGCGTGTCGTCCACGCGTTCGGGCAGCACGACGGGCAGGCGCGTGTGGATACGCAGGCGGCGCACGTGCGGCACGCCCGCGAGCGCGTCCGTCAGTTCGGCCAGCTTGTGCGTGGCCAGCGACAGCGGGTCGCCGCCGGACAGGATGACCTCGGTGATGCCCGGGTCGCCGGCGATGACGGCGACGGCCTCGCCCCAGGCGCCGGCCGCGGCGGTCTCCTCGGCGTACGGGAAGTGGCGGCGGAAGCAGTAGCGGCAGTGCACGGCGCAGCTGCCGGTGGCGACCAGCAACGCGCGTCCCTGGTACTTGCGGATGACGCCGTGGCCCGCGCGCGCGGCCGCGTCGCCCACCGCGTCCAGCGTGAAGCCCGGCATCGGCCGCAGCTCCTCGTCGAGCGGCAGGACCTGGCGCAGGAGCGGGTCGTCGGGATCGCCGTGGCGCATCCGGGCGACGAAGCCGCGAGGGACGCGGAGCGGGAACGCCTCGCACGCCCCGGGGGCGTTCGGCCCCTCCAACCCGAGCAGGGCGAGGAGTTCACGCGGATCGCGCACGGCGTCGCGCCAGGCCTGCTGCCACCGGCCGCTCGGCGTGGCCCGCTGCTGCAGGTCGAGTGGGGGTACGGGTATCATGGAGGGCTGGGATTATCGCACTGACCAACAGCCGCACCGCAGGAGCTTTACGCATGGCCACTTACGGCATGAACGACGTCAAGAACGGGATGAAGATCCTGGTCAACAACGACCCGTGCATCATCACCGACACCGAGTACGTCAAGCCGGGCAAGGGCCAGGCGTTCACCCGCGTCAAGTACCGCAACATCAAGAACGGCCGCGTGCAGGAAATCACGATGAAGGCCACCGACTCGCTCGAGGCGGCCGACGTCGTGGACACCGACATGCAGTACCTGTACTCCGACGGCGAGTACTGGCACTTCATGAACCCGGAGACCTTCGAGCAGGTGCAGGCCGACAAGGCCGGCATGGGCGGTGCCGAGCTGTGGCTCAAGGGCGAGGAGGAGTGCGTGGTCACGCTGTGGAACGGCGCGCCGATCACCGTGCAGCCACCGAACTTCGTCGAGCTGCAGATCGTCGAGACCGATCCGGGCGTGCGCGGCGACACCTCCGGCGGCGGCGGGAAGCCGGCGCGGCTCGAGACCGGCGCGGTGGTGCGCGTGCCGCTGTTCGTGGGCCAGGACGAGGTCATCAAGGTCGACACGCGTTCGGGCGAGTACGTCAGCCGTGTGAAGTGACCCCGGTCCTGCCCGGTGCCATCCCCGCGATGACCGCCTCCCCGCAACCCTGTGAACTCCTGATCGAGGCCGGCTGGGTCGTGCCGGTCGAGCCGCATGGCGTGGTGCTCGAGGACCACGCCGTCGCGGTGGACGCCGGGCGGATCGTCGCGGTGCTGCCGCACGCGGAGGCGCATGCGCGCTTCGCCCCGCGCGAGGTGGTGTCGCGTCCCGGCTCGGTGGTCCTGCCGGGCTTCGTCAACGCGCACACCCACAACCCGATGACGCTGCTGCGCGGGGTCGCCGACGACCTCGCGCTGCACGAGTGGCTGCAGGCACACATCTGGCCGATCGAGGGCGCGGTGATCGGGCCCGACTTCGTCGCCGACGGCGTGTCGCTGGCGATCGCCGAGATGCTGCGCGGCGGCACGACCTGCTGCAACGAGAACTACTTCTTCCCCGACGTGCAGGCCGCGACCTACAAGCGCCACGGGTTCCGCGCGCGCGTCGGCCTGCCGGTCATCGACTTCCCGACCGCCTGGGCGAAGACCGACGACGAATACTTCGACCGCGCCGGCGAGGTCCACGACCAGTGGCGCGGCGATCCGCTGGTGTCCACCGCGTTCGCCCCGCACGCGCCGTACACCGTCTCCGACGCGAGCTTCGCGCGCATCCGCATGCTGTCGGACCAGCTCGACATCCCGGTCCACTGCCACGTGCACGAGACCGCGCAGGAAGTCGCCGAGTCCCAGGAGCGGCATGGCCAGCGCCCGCTGGCGCGGCTGGACCGGCTCGGCGTGTTGAACGATCGCCTGGTCGCCGTGCACATGACGGCGCTGGACGCGGGCGAGATCGCGCTGTGCGCGCAGCGGGGCGTGTCGGTCGTGCACTGCCCGGAGTCGAACCTCAAGCTCGCGTCCGGCTTCTGCCCGGTGGCGAAGCTGCAGGCCGCCGGCGTCACCGTGGGGATCGGCACCGACGGCGCGGCCAGCAACAACGACCTCGACATGCTCGGCGAGCTGCGCACCGCGGCGCTGCTGGCCAAGGCCGTCGCGGCCGACCCGACGGCGCTCGACGCCGCGTCGGCGTTGCGCGCCGCGACCCTGGGCAGCGCGCGCGCGATGGGGCTGGACGCGGACATCGGCTCGCTCGAGCCCGGCAAGCAGGCCGACCTGTGCTGCATCGACCTCGACCCGCTCGAGACGCAGCCACTGCACCACGTGCTATCGCAGCTAGCATACGCGACGGGCCGCCACCAGGTGACCGACGTGTGGATCGCCGTCAAGCCGAAGCTGCGCGCGCGGGAGCTGGTGGACATGGATGCCGCGGCCCTGGTCGCCAACGCGCGCCAGTGGCGCGACCGCATCGCGGGACTCGGCCGGTGACCGGCGCGGCGCGCGAAGGCAACTTCAGCCAGGCCGAGCTCGACAAGTTCGGGGCGCTGGCCCAGCGCTGGTGGGACCCGGAAGGACCGCAGAAGCCGCTGCATGCGTTGAACCCGGTGCGGCTGCGCTACGTCGCCGACCGGTTGCACGCGGAGGACCGGGCGCTCGCCGGCGCGCGCGTGCTGGATGTCGGGTGCGGCGGCGGCCTGCTCAGCGAGGCGCTGGCGCGCGCGGGCGCCGACGTCGTCGCGCTCGACCTGTCGCCGGACCTGGTCCGGGTGGCGAAGCTGCACGGGCTCGAGAGCGGCGTGCGCGTGGATTACCGGTTGCAGTCGGTGGAGTCGCTCGCCGCGGAGGCACCGGGGACGTTCGACGTCGTGACCTGCATGGAGATGCTCGAGCACGTGCCGGATCCGGCCTCGGTGCTGGCCGCCTGCGCGACCCTGCTGCGGCCCGGCGGCCGCTTGTTCGTGTCCACGCTGAACCGCACGCCGGCCGCGTTCGCGCTGGCGATCGTCGGCGCGGAATACGTCGCGCGCCTGCTGCCGAAGGGCACCCACCAGTACCGCGACTTCATCCGGCCGTCGGAACTGGCGGCGTGGCTGCGGGCGGCCGGGCTCGCGCTGGAGGATGTCAGCGGCCTGCTGTACGAACCGTGGCGCAACGGCGCGCGCCTGTCGTCGCGCACGGACGTCAACTACCTCGCCGCCGCGCTGAAGCCGTAGCAGGGCCTAGGATGGGATTCCCCCGCGCCGCCCTGTTCGACCTCGATGGCACGCTGCTCGACAGCGCGCCGGACATGCTGGCGACGGTGAACGCGATGCGCGCCGAACGGGGCCGCGCGCCGATGATCCTGGCCGAGCTGCGGCCGCACGTGTCGAAGGGCGCGCGCGCGATGGTCGGCGCCGCGTTCGCCGACGTCGACGAGGCGGTGCGCGAAGGCTGGATCCCGGAGTTCCTGGAACGCTACCGCGGCGAGCTCGGCCGGCACGGCGCGCCGTTCGACGGCATCGAGCCGCTGCTGCAGGCCCTCGAGTCCGCGGGCGTGCCCTGGGGGATCGTGACCAACAAGCCCGAAGCGCTGGCGAGGCTGTTGATGCCGATCCTCGGCTGGGATGCGCGCTGCGCGGTGCTGCTCGGCGGCGATTCGTTGCCCGCGCGCAAGCCGGACCCGATGCCGCTGCTGGTCGCGGCCGAACGCCTGGGCGTCGCGCCGGGCGACTGCGCGTACGTCGGCGACGACGAACGCGACATCGTCGCCGCGCGTGCCGCCGGCATGCCGTCGGTCGTCGCGCTGTGGGGCTACCGCCTGTCCGGGGACGATCCCTTCGCCTGGCGCGGGGACGTGCTGGTCGACGCCCCCGGCGACCTCCGTCGCCCCGATGCATGGCCGGTCCCGGCATGAACGACGGCGACCCCGGCGACTTCATCGCCAAGTGGCGCGCGCGCTGGCCCGAATGGGGCGTCGCCGAGGTGTTCGTGCCGGCCGCCCGGCGCGAACTCGCGCAGGCCTGGCTCGCGCTGCTGCAGGAGCTGGGCGACGCGGCATGGGGCGGCGAGGATCCGCGACCGGGCGAGGCGAAGCTCGGCTGGTGGGCCGAGGAGTTCGACGGCTGGACGCGCGGGGCGCGGCGCCATCCGCTGGGCAAGCCGCTCGCCGCGCGCGCCGCGTCATGGGGCGCGCTCGCCGCGGCGTTGCCGACGCTGCAGGCGAGCCGCGGGCGGCCGCGGGACAGCACCGCCGCGGTGGCGGACCTCGCGCCGTTCGCCGTCGCGGCCGCGGCGGTCGAATCCGAACTCTCCGGGACGCCTGCCACCACGGCGTCCAGCGGCGACCTGGCCAGCGCGCTGCTGGCCGAACGGCTGCTACACCACCGCGAGGGGGCCGCGCCGTTGCAATTGCTCGCGGGTGGCGGCACGGAAGGCGCGCGCGCCTGGGCGGCGGCGCTGCTGGACGCCTGGCCGGCGGGTGCGCCGGTCGCGCGGCTGCGCCGGATCCACGCGATGCTGCAGCGGGCCCGCCTCGCGCAACTGGAGACGGGCAGGGACGCGCCCGTGCCGATGTCCCGCTGGCGCACGCTCTGGCGCGCCTGGCAGGCGGCCCGCCCGCGCCCGGACGGCGGGCAGCAGGCCTGAACGGCGCCTCCGCTGGAACGCCGCGTTGCGCACCGCGTGCCGGCCGTCCACGGCGCGGCCGGTAGAATGACCGGATGACCCCACGCCAACCCGCCACGGGCGCCTCGCTGCCCGACGTCGCCGGGGACGCCGCCGCGCTCGCGCGCCCGCTCGACTGGGTGGGCATGACCGGCATCGCGTTGCCGGTCCGCCTGCAGGCCAACGGCCCCGACATGCTGCACGCGCCGGCGACCGTCGACGTCGCCGTGGACCTGCGCGACCCCGACGCGCGCGGCATCCACATGTCGCGCCTGTACCTCCAGCTCCAGCATGCATTCGCCCATGAGCCGATCACGCCGGCGGGGCTGCGCCACATCCTCCAGGAGCTGGTGGAGTCACAGCGCGGCCTGGCCACCCGCGCCCGCGTGGCGGTGCGCTACGACCACCTGCTGCTGCGCCCGGCGCTGGAGAGCGAACACGCCGGCTGGAAGCGCTACCCGGTCGTCGTGGAGGCGACGCTGGCCGATGGCCAGTTGCAGCTCGTGCTGCAGGTCGAGGTCCAGTACTCGAGCACCTGCCCGGCGTCGGCGGCGCTCTCGCGCCAGCTGATCGCCGAGCGTTTCGCCGACGACTTCGCCGCGGCGCGCCCCCTGTCCACGGCGGTCGTGCGCGACTGGCTGGCCTCAGAACGCGGCCTGGCCGCCACGCCGCATGCGCAGCACGGCGCGGGTGCGCGTGGAGTTGCGCCCGGCGTTCGCGGAATTGCCGGTCGTGGACCTCGTCGACCACGTCGAGGCGGCGCTGGGCACGCCCGTGCAGACGGCGGTCAAGCGCGAGGACGAACAGGCGTTCGCCCGCCTCAATGCCGAGCACCTGATGTTCGCCGAGGACGCCGCGCGCCGGGTCGCAGCGGCGTTGCACGACGATGCGCGCGTGCAGCGCTTCGAGGTGGACGTGGCGCACCACGAGAGCCTGCATGCGCATGATGCGGTGGCGCGCGTCACCGGCCCCAGGTAGGAGCCGCTTCAGCGGCGATCAGTCAGGGTCGATCCAGCACCAGCAACGGATCCACCCGCACGTCGAACCAGTTCATGCGCCAGTGGAGGTGCGGGCCGGTGGCGCGACCGGTGGCGCCGACCAGTCCGATCACGTCGCCCTGTTCGACGGTGTCGCCGACCGCGACGTCGATCCGCGAGAGGTGCAGGAAGTTCGAACTCACGCCGTGGCCGTGGTCGAGCAGCACGGTGCCGCCGGTGATGTAGAGGTCGTCGGCGAGCGTGACCACGCCGCTGGCCGGCGCCAGCACAGGGGTGCCCGCGGGCGCCGCGATGTCCATGCCCGAATGCCCGCCGCCCGGGCGGCCGTTGTACACGCGGCCGCTGCCGAAGCGCCCGCTGATCCGCCCGCGCACGGGCCACTGGAACGCCTGCCGGTATCCCGCGCGCGCGTCGTCGCGGGTGCGCGCGCTGGCGACCGCCGCGGCCTCGCGCGCGATTCGCTCGGCGACCTCGGGCGGCGGCTCCACCGTGGCGGGCGGGACGCCATCGATCACCTCGATGTCCCATTCGCGCGGCGTCACGACCGGGCTGTCCCAGGCCACCGTGCCGTCCGGCGCGGTGACCTTCACCGGCACCCGGCCCTCCGCGTCGCGCGCCACGCCGAACACGAACGTGCCGTCCGCATCCACGCGCACGGCGCGCCCGCCGACCTGCACCTGGCTGCCGGGCTCCACGCAGGCGACGACGAGCGCGCCCTGCTGCACGGTGTCGGGCACGTCCTGCGTGGGAGCCGCTCCAGCGGCGAAGGCGAGGAGCATCGCCGCTGAAGCGGCTCCCACAGGGAGGCGGGGCAAGTGCTTCATCGGCTGAACTGCAGGCGCTGGCCGTCGGCCTTGCCGAGCAGCTTGTCGCCGTCCCACACCTGCCGCCCGTTGACCCAGGTGGACGCGATGCGCGAGTGGAAGGTCGTGCCCTGGAACGGCGACCAGCCGCACTTGGACAACACGTCCTCGCGGCGCACGGTCGCCGGCGTGTCGTCCACGAGCACCAGGTCCGCGTGGTACCCCTCGCGCAGGAACCCGCGCCCGGCCACGTCGAACAGCTGCGCCGGCGCGTGCGCGAATTTCTGCACCACCTGCGCTGTCGTCAGCAGCCCCTCGTGCACCAGCTCCAGCGCGGCGCGCAGGGCGTCCTGCACGAGCGGCAACCCGGACGGCGCTCGCGTGTAGGGCTGGTGCTTCTCCTCCCAGGTGTGCGGCGCGTGGTCGGTGGCCAGCACATCGAGCACGTCGTCCGCGAGCGCGCGCACGATGGCCTCGCGGTCGGACCGTTCCTTGATCGCCGGGTTGCACTTGATGAGGTGCCCGAGCCGCGCGTAGTCGCTGCGGTCGAAGCGGGTGAAGTGGATGCAGGTCTCGGCGGTGATGCGCTTGCGCAGCTTCCCGTCGCCGTCCACCAGCGGGCCGCGCTCGAACAGCGCCAGCTCGTCCGCGGTGGAGATGTGCAGCACGTGCAGGCGCGTCCCATGGCGGCGCGCCAGCTCGAGCGCCAGGCGGGTGGACTTGATGCAGGCCTCGCGCGAGCGGATGTCCGGGTGGCACTCGGGCGGGATGTCGTCGCCGTACTTCGCCCGGTATTGCGCGAGGGTCGCCTCGATCATCGGCGTGTCCTCGCAGTGCGTGATGATCGGCACCGGGGCGTCGCGGAAGATGGCGTCCAGCGTCCCGGGGTCGTCCACCAGCATGTTGCCGGTGGACGCGCCCATGAAGACCTTCAGCCCCGGCGTGGTCTTCGGGTCGATGGCGCGGATGGCCTCGATGTTGTCGTTGCTCGCGCCCATGTAGAAGGCGTGGTTGCCCCACACGCGGCCCGCGGCACGCCGGTACTTGTCGTCGAGCGCGGCGCGGTCGAGCGTCGGCGGGCTGGTGTTGGGCATGTCCATGAAGCTGGTGATGCCGCCGGCCACCGCCGCCGCGGACTCGGTGGCCATGTCGGCCTTGTGCTCCATGCCCGGCTCGCGGAAGTGCACCTGGTCGTCGATCATCCCCGGCAGCAGGCGGCGACCCGCCGCATCCACCACGTGTTCGCCGTCGCGCGCCTGCAGGCCGGGGCCGATGTCGGCGATGCGCCCGTCGGCGATGCGCAGGTCTCCGTCGAACTCGCGGCCTTCGTTCACCAGGCGGGCGTTGACGATCAGCGTCGGCGTGGAGGTCATGGGTCCTGGCGTCCTTTCGGTGGGGTGGGTTCGGGAACAGGGTCGAGCGACGGGACCGGGGCCCCGGGCACCGGATCGTGCCCGCCCGGGTGCAAGGGGTGGCAGCGCGCGACGCGCCGCGCCGCGAGCCAGCCGCCACGGGCGGCGCCATGCAGCGCGATCGCCTGCATGGCGTATTCCGAGCAACTCGGGACGAACCTGCAGCGGGGCCCGAGCAGCGGGCTCAGCCAGCGTTTATAGGCGCGCAGCAGGGCGATCAGCGGGCGCTCGAACATCCCTCGGCCTGAATGCGGCGGGCGTGGCGGGGCGTGCGGCGTTTGAAAGCCTCGCCACGGTTGCCGCGGTATGCCGGGCAGGGTATAACAGCGCGCTTTCCCGCCTCAAGGGAACGAAGGGACATATCGCTCGTGGCAGTGAAGAAACCTGCGAAGAAGGCCGCGAAGGCCACCAAGAAGGCGCCGGCGAAGGCCGCTGCCCGCAAACCCGCCGCGAAGAAGGCCGCCACCGCGAAGAAGCCCGCCGCGAAGGCGGCGAAGGCGCCCGCGAAGAAGGCCCCCGCCAAGGCCGCGAAGAAGCCCGTCGCGAAGGCCGCGAAGAAGCCGGCGGCGAAGAAGCCGGTCGCGAAGAAGGCTGCGCCGAAGAAGGCCGCGCCCGCCCGGAAGGCGGTCCCCGCGAAGAAGCCCGCCGCGGCGAAGAAGCCAGCGCCGGCGAAGTCCGCCGCGAAGAAGGCCGCCCCCGTCAAGGCCGCGCCGAAGAAAGCGCCGGCCAAGGTCGCGAAGAAGGCCGCCCCCGCCAGGTCCGTCCCGGCGTCGCGTCCCGCCAAGGCCCCGCTCAAGCCCGCCGCGGTCAAGAAGCCCGCCGCGCGCCCCGCGTCCAAGACGGCGGCCGTCGAGCCGGTGCGTCCGGCGCGTCCGGTCCCGCAGCGCCCGACCGGCAAGGTCGCGGTCGCCGTGCCGTCCCGTCCGCAGCAGCCCGTCGCGCGCGGCAAGCTGAAGGTCGTGCCGTACGAGACCGACGAGGCGAGCGGTCGCCCCATCGTCCCCGAGGGCTACCGCCCGTCGCCGGACGAGGAGTACATGAACCCGCTGCAGCTCGAGTACTTCCGCCAGCGCCTGCTGCAGTGGCGCGCGGACCTGGTCGAGGAATCCAAGCAGACCATCGAGAACCTCAAGGACGAGGTGCGCGACGTCGGCGACGAGGCCGAGCGCGCCACGCGCGAAACCGAGAACTCGCTCGAGCTGCGCACCCGCGACCGCTACCGCAAGCTGATCAGCAAGATCGACAGCACGCTCAAGCGCGTCGACTCCGGCGACTACGGCTTCTGCGCCGACACCGGCGAGGAGATCGGGCTGGAGCGCCTGGAGGCGCGCCTGACCGCCGAGCGCACCATCGACGCGCAGGAGCGCTGGGAACACCTGCAGAAGCAGATGGGCGACTGAGGCAAGGATGGATCCAGGGATAGGAATGAAAATGGCGCGACCGGGGGGCGCGCCATTTTTGTTGGTGGGTCAATTGCAGTACCCAGGAAGGGAAAGGAATGCTGGCGTGCAGATGACCCCTGCGGGAATTGCTCTCGCGATAGTCTGCAGCAAAAATTGCGGGCAAAGCACTCTTCGTCGTGGGGGCTGGTATGGCAGCCGCGCAGGCCTGGGAGGACATACAAGCGTGCGATTGCGAGGTCGGGCAATGACCAAGTCCGACCTGCTTGTCTCATGGTGCTGGGTGTCTTGCTTGACCGGCTATATCGCCACCGCGATGGGCGTCTTACATCACGAACGCGCGGTAGGAGTGGCGCTCGTGTCATCGGCGGCAATTGGCTTGGGTCATATGGCGATAAAGGGGGTTAGGCAGTTCGAGTCGAGTGCGTCCTTGGCCAGTCTCGCGTCTAGCCGAAGCTTCGAGCGAACATTGTCACTGGCAACTCTGGTCTTGGCCGCATGCTCGATTGCCGCGATCGCTTACTACTTTTTTAACTGGGGCAAACGTGAGCACGATCCCACCTTAAACGCATTGCTTGTTGCGCCGCTTGCGTACTACGGGTTCGCTTGTGGAAAGTTTGTCCTGCGGCGGTCGAGGCGGTCACCCTGAGGTGCGCCGCGCGCGATTCGATGCGGTGTGCCCGGTGCGATCGGAGAGCCACTCTAGGCTCAATGCAATTGGGAAAGCTGTAATCGCCGCAACCGGGGCGCCCGCTTCGCCGTGACCGCCACCACGCCCATCGTCACGAACCCGCCCAGCACCACCGCGGGCACCAGGCCCAGCAGCCGCGCCATCGAACCGGCATAGAACGCGCCCAGTTCGTTCGAGGAGCCGACGAACAGCCCGTTGATGGACGACACGCGCCCGCGCATGTCGTCCGGCGTGGCCAGCTGCATGATCGTCGAGCGCAACACCACCGACACGCCGTCGCACAGGCCCGAGCCGAGCAGGAACGCGGCCGAGAGCCAGAAGTGCGTGGACAGGCCGAAGCTGATGATGCACGCGCCGAAGCCCGCGACCGAGAACAGCAGCAGGCGCCCCGCGTTGCGGTCGGGCGGCCGCCGCGACAGCCACAGTCCGACGACCACCGCGCCGAGCGCGGGCGCCGCGCGCAGGATGCCGAGCCCTTCCGGGCCGTAATGCAGGATCTCCTTGATGAATGCCGGCAGCAGCGACACCGCGCCGCCGAACAGCACGGCGAACATGTCCAGTGCCAGCGCGCCGAGCAGGACCTGGTGCCCGAACACGAAGCGCACGCCGTCGCGGATGCTCTCGAACACCGGCGCACGCTGCAGCAGGATCGGCGGTTCCGTCACGCGCAGCCGCACGACCGCGACCGCCGCGGCCAGCGCGAGGCCCGTGGCCAGCAGGTACGCCGACGCGATGCCCGCCACGCCGATCAGCAGGCCGCCGATCGCCGGGCCCAGCACCAGGCCGAGCTGGAACGTGACGCTGCCGATGCCCGCGCCGCGCGGGAACTGCGCGCGCGGCAGCACGCGCGCGAACAACGCGTTGTAGACCGGGCTGAGGAACGAACGCGCCACGCCGGTGAAGGCGATGGCCGCGTAGATCGGCCAGGTGCGCACCGAGCCGTCGGCCGCCGTGGTCGAGATCCAGCCCAGCGCGATCGCGGTCAGCACCGCCGCGGTGAACGCCAGGCCCAGGGACGCGACCATGCCGATCGTCCGCCGGCGCAGGTGGTCCACCAGGTAGCCCGCGAACGGCGCCGTGCAGAAGTAGGGGATGACCTCGGCCAGGCCGATCAGGCCCAGCGAGAACGGATTGCGGGTCAGTTCGTAGACGTGCCAGCCGACGGTGACCGCGACGACCTGGTACGACAGGATCGTCAGGATCCGGTAGGACAGCAGCCCCAGGAACCCGCGGTTGCGCAGCGGGTTGTCCGGGGGCGCGGGTCCTCCCGGTGCCTCGCTCACGCCAGCGCCTTCGCGCGCTCGCGGATGAAGGCGAGCAGCGCGGCCAGGCCGTTGCTGCGCGTCGGCGACAGGTGCTTCGCCAACCCGATGTCCGCGATGTAGTCGGGCTCCGTCGCGGCGATCTCGGCCGCCGGACGCCCCGAGTACACGCGCAGCGCCAGGAAGATCAGCCCGGAGACGATCGCCGAATCACTGATGGCGTGGAAGTCGAGCCGCCCCGCATCGCCCTCGGCCACGATCCAGACGATGGACTGGCAGCCGTGCAGGCGGTTCGCGTCGGTCTTCCAGTCCTCGGGGAACGGCGGCAGCTTGCGGCCCAGGTCGATCAGGTACTGGTAGCGCTCGGACCAGTCGCCGAAGAAGGCGAATTCGTCGCGGATGGCGGACTGGGCTTCGGTGGGGGTGGATTCGAGGGGGAAGGTGGTGTCGGTCACTTCGTTGCGGGCAGGTGGTTTGTTGGGGCAGGTGGCTTGTTGCGGGCAGGTGGCGGAGTCCGGCTTTGCTC
>CAMLHR010000006.1 GCA_946479915.1 uncultured Lysobacter sp. | reverse complement strand
ACCGCCCGCGCTACCTGATGGGCGTCGGCCGGCCGGAGGACCTGGTGGAGGCGGTCGCCCGCGGCGTGGACATGTTCGACTGCGTCATGCCGACCCGGAACGCGCGCAACGGCCACTACTTCACGGGCTCCGGGACGGTCCGGATCCGCAACGCGAAGTACGAGCGCGACACCCGGCCGATCGAGGAGGGCTGCGGCTGCCCGGCCTGCGCCGGCGGGTACAGCCGGGCCTACCTGCGCCACCTGGACCGGTGCAACGAGATGCTCGGCCCGATCCTCGGGACCCTGCACAACCTGTGGCACTACGAGCACCTGATGGCCCGGATGCGCGAGGCGATCCAGGACGGGCGATTCGCCGCTTTCCGCGAGGCCTTCCACGCCGCCCGCACGGTGCCTTGAAAGGGCGGGTCCCGCCCACATGCCATAATTCGCCGTTGACTCCGCCCCATCTGGACGCCCGAATGAACCTGCTCGATCTCCTCGTCTCGCCCGCCTATGCCCAGGCGGCCGGCCAGCCCCAGGGCGGCCTGTTCGGCGGCGGCCTCGGTGGCCTGCTGTTCCCGCTGATCCTCATCGGCGTGATGTGGTTCCTGATGATCCGCCCGCAGATGAAGCGCGCCAAGGAGCACCGCGAGATGCTCGGCAAGCTGGCCAACGGCGACGAGGTGCTCACCAACGGCGGCGTCGCCGGCACCGTCACCGCCATCGGCGACAACTTCGTGACGGTGGAAATCGCCGACAACGTGCGCATCCGCGTGCAGAAGGGCGCCATCGCCAACGTGCTCCCGAAGGGCACGCTGAAGTCGGCCTGACGGCCGGCCTCGCACTGTTGCGAACCGTTTCACTCTGAAGGACGGCGGCCGCTGGCCGCCGCGGGGACTGGGCGATGCTCGAATACGCACGCTGGAAATACATTGTCGCCCTGCTGGTGATCGCGTTCAGCGCGTTGTACGCGCTGCCGAACGTGTTCCCGCAGGATCCCTCGGTGCAGGTCACCGCCAGCCGTTCGGAGGCCGTCGACGAGGCGCTCGCGACCCGCGTCGAGGGCATCCTCGCCAAGGCCGGCGTTACGCCGAAGTCGGTGGACGTCCAGGAGGACGGCAACCTGCTGGTGCGGCTGAACTCGGCCGACGCGCAGGTGCAGGCGTCCGACGCGCTGCGTGCCGGGCTCGGCAGCGACTATGTCGTGGCGCTCAACCTCGCCTCCACCGTCCCCGACTGGCTGGCCTCGCTCGGAGGCAAGCCGATGCTGCTCGGCCTGGACCTGCAGGGCGGCGTGCACTTCCTGATGCAGATCGACCGCCAGGCGGCGCTGGACCGGCACTTCGAGGCGTACGTCGAGGATCTCCGCGCCATGCTGCGCGAGGGGCGCGTGCGCTACCGCTCGGTCGAGCGCGAGGGCGACACCATCGTCGCCACGCTCGCCCCCGGCGCGGACATGGGCAAGGCCCAGGCGCTCGCCACCGCGCAGATGGGGACGCTGCAGCAGGAGGTCGAGGGCGACGTGCTGACCCTCACCGTGCCCGAGAGCGAACTGGCGGACCTGACCTCCAACGCGATCGAGCAGAACCTGGGCACGCTGCGCAACCGCATCAGCGAACTCGGCGTGGCCGAGCCGATCGTGCAGCGCCAGGGCAACGACCGCATCGTCGTCCAGCTGCCGGGCGTGCAGGACACCGCCCAGGCCAAGCGCATCATCGGCGCGACCGCCACGCTGGAATACCGCGGCGTGGTCGAGGGCAACGCCTACGAGGCCGCGCGCACCGGCAACGTGCCGCCGCAGGCGCGCATCTACTACCGCCGCGAGGTCGGGGTGGACGGCAATCCCGTGCCGATCCTGCTCAACAAGCGCGTGATCGCCTCGGGCGAGCACCTGCAGGACGCCAGCTCGTTCTTCGACTCGCAGTCCGGCACCCCGGCCGTGCGCGTACGCCTGAGCAGCGTCGGCGGCCAGCGGATGTTCGACTACTCCAGCGTCAACGTCGGCAAGCCGATGGCGGTGGTCTACATCGAGCGCGTGCCGACCGTGCGCATGGTGGACGGCAAGGAAGTGCGCACCACCCGCGTCGAGGAGGAGGTGATCTCGGTCGCCAACATCCAGAGCGCGCTGGGCCGCGACTTCCAGACCACCGGCCTGGATTCGATGAAGGAAGCGGCCGACCTCGCGCTGCTGCTGCGCGCCGGTTCGCTCGCCGCGCCGATGGACATCGTCGAGGAACGCATCATCGGCCCGAGCCTCGGCAAGGAGAACGTGGACCGCGGCCTCGCGGCGGTGTCCTATTCGTTCGCCTTCGCGCTGGTGTTCTTCCTCGTCTACTACCGCATGTTCGGCATCATCACCTGCCTGGCGCTTCTGCTGAACCTGCTGATGGTGGTGTCGCTGATGTCGCTGATGGGCTTCACGCTCACCTTGCCCGGCCTGGCCGGCATCGCGCTGACCGTCGGCATGTCGGTGGACGCCAACGTCCTGATCAACGAACGCATACGCGAGGAATTGCGCGCGGGCATGCCGCCGCAGGCCGCGATCGCGACGGGCTACGAACGCGCCAGCGGCACGATCGCCGACGCGAACCTCACCGCGCTGCTCGCGGGCATCGCGCTGTTCGCCTTCGGCACCGGCCCCGTGCAGGGCTTCGCCGTCGCGCTGATCCTCGGCATCGTGACCTCCATGTACACCGCGGTGTCCGTCTCGCGCGGCATCGCAACGCTCATCTACGGCCGCCGGCGCAAGCTGAAGTCGGTCGCGATCTGACCGGGAGCAGTCCATGAAACCCCTGAACGTGTTCCCGTACGACAGCAACATCCCGTTCATGAGCATGCGGTTCGTGGCGATGCTCGTCGCCGCGGCGCTCATCGTCGTCGCCGTCGGCGCGATGGCGACGCGCGGGTTCAATTTCGCCCTCGACTTCACCGGCGGCACCGTCACCGAGCTGCGCTTCGAGCAGCCGGTGGACGTGGACGACGTGCGCGCGAGCCTGGAGTCGGCCGGCTACGAGAGCCCGCAAGTGCAGACACTCGGCTCGGGCAACGACCTGCTCGTGCGCCTGCAGCCGAAGGAAGCCTCCGGCGAGGACGGCGAGAGCCAGGCCGCCGCGCAGCGCACGGCGACCGACATCCTTTCGGTGATCGAGCCGCCGGGCAACCGGGGCACGGTCGTCAAGAGCGACTTCGTCGGCCCGCAGGTGGGCGAGGAGCTCGCCCTCAACGGCATCTACGCGATGCTGTTCGTGGTGCTGGGCTTCTTGATCTACATCTCGTTCCGCTTCGAGTGGAAGTTCGCCGTTGCGGCGATCTTCACCACGCTGCAGGACATCACGATCGTGCTGGGCTGGTTCGCGCTGACCCAGCGCGAGTTCGACCTGACAGTGCTGGCCGGCGTGCTGTCGGTGATGGGCTACTCGATCAACGACACGATCGTCGTGTTCGACCGCGTCCGCGAGAACTTCCGCGGCGTGCGCGCCGACCCGAAGACCATCCTCAACAAGTCGATCAACCAGACGCTCTCGCGCACGGTGATCACCTCGTTCGTGGCGTTCCTGACGGTCCTGGCGCTGTACCTGTACGGCGGCGGTTCGCTGGAAGGCATGGCCGAGGCGCAGATGGTCGGCATCATCATCGGCACCGTGTCCACGATCTTCGTGGCCTGCCCGCTGCTCCTGTGGCTGGGCGTGTCCAAGCAGGACCTGATGCCAAAGGCCCGCGACGAGGCCGAACTCGCAAGGCGCCCCTGACAACCATGGTAGGAGCCGCCATGGCGGCTCCTACCGGGTGATCAGGGGTTGAACGCCTTGGCGTAGCCCGACGACACCACCAGCTTCTGCAGCGCGTCGCCGACCTTGAGGTTGGCGGCCAGCAGCGGCCGCGTCTCCGGGCCGCGCCCATCCACCGGGCCGGTCGCGGCGCCACGGAAGTCCGTCACCCGGCCGCCGGCCTCGCGCACCAGCAGGATGCCGGCCGCGATGTCCCAGGGCTTCACGCCAGCCTCGAAGTAGCCGTCCACCCGGCCGCAGGCGACGTACGCCAGGTCCAGCGCCGCCGAGCCGCTGCGGCGGATGTCCTCTGCGTCGCGCAGCAGTTCCCGGATGCAGTCCAGCTGCGCGCCGACCCGCGCGCGCTCGCGCGGCGGGAAGCCGGTGGCGAAGATTGCGCCGGCCAGGTCCTTGCGCTCCGAGACGCGGATGCGGTGGTCGTTGAGCACCGCGCCGCTGCCCTTGCTCGCCGTGAACAGCTCGTTGCGCAGCGGGTCGAACACGACGCCGTGCTGCGGCTCGCCGTTCTCCACCAGCGCGATGGACACGCACCAGTGCGGGATCCCGCGCAGGTAGTTGCTCGTCCCGTCCAGCGGGTCGATCACGAACGTGGACCGCGCGCCCGCGCGCGCACCCTTCTGCGCGCCGCCTTCCTCGCCGAGGATCCCGTAGTCCGGGTACGCCCGGCGCAGCTCCTTGACGATCGCGGCCTCGGCCTTCTCGTCCACCTCGCTGGCGTAGTCCAGGCGGTCCTTCTCGACCACGTTCAGCGCGTCGAGGCGCGTCATGTGGCGCAGCAGCTCGTTGCCGCCGGCCCGGGCAGCCTTGACCATGATGTTGACGACGGGCTTGAGCATGGCGGGGGGCTGCGAAAAGGGTCGCGGAGTTTACCATTCGCGCATGGACGCCCCCGTTGCCGCCAACCGCATCCGCATCGTGCTCGTGGGCACCCAGCACCCCGGGAACATCGGGTCCGCCGCGCGCGCGATGAAGACCATGGGCCTGGGGCGGCTGGTCCTCGTCGCCCCGGAGAAGGCGCCCGATGCCGAGTCGCAGGCGCTGGCGGCGGGTGCCGACGACGTGCTCGACGCCGCGGCGACGGTCGCCACGCTGGCCGAGGCCGTCGCCGACTGCCGCCTCGTGCTCGGCTGTACCGCGCGCAGCCGGCGGGTGCAACTGGAGGAACTCCTCCCGCGCGACGGCGCGGCGCGCGCGGTGGGCGCGGCCGGCGGCGGCGACGAGGTGGCAATCGTGTTCGGCCGCGAACGCACCGGGCTGGACAACGCGGAGCTGCAGCTCTGCCACGCGGCGGTGCACATCCCGGCCGACCCGGGCTACAGCTCGCTCAACCTGGCTGCCGCGGTGCAGGTGCTGGCCTATGAGACGCGCCTGGCACTGCTGGATGCCGGCGTCGCGCCGGGACCGCCGTCCGCCGCGGAACGGGACGAGCCATCTGCGTCGCACGCCGAGATGGAAGGCTTCTTCGGCCAGCTCGGGGAGACCCTGGAGGCGATCGACTTCCACAAGGGCAGGGCGCCCGAGTCGGCCATGCGCAAGCTCCGCCGGCTGTACCTGCGTGCGGCCCCGAGCGCGTCGGAAGTGCGCCTGCTCCGGGGCGTGCTGGCCGATGCGCAGCGCATGGCCCGACTGGCCGGCGACGACTAGAGCCGGCCGGTCACCGTGTACAGCGGCTCGAGCAGCCATTCGTAGAGCCTGCGCTCCTCGCCGAGGATGTCGGCTTCCAGCCGCATGCCCGGGAGGAGGGGTTCCTGCTTGCCGTACGCGGTGATCGCCTGGTCCGGCAGGTCCACCTGCACGCGGTAGTAGGCCTCTCCCGACGGTGCCCCGCCGAGCAGCGCGCCCAATTCGGCGGGCGCCAGCGCGCTGCGGGAAATCCGTGAAACGGTCCCGCGGTGGTGGCCGAACTTCTGGTGCGGAAACGCCTGGTAGCGCAACTCCACGGCATCGCCCCGGTCCACGAAGCCGATCGCCCGGCTCGGCACCAGCAGCTGCGCCTGCAACGTCGCGCCGGCCGGCAGCACGCTCAGGATCGGCTGGCCCGCGCGTACCGACTGGCCCGGCTCGACCAGGCGGGTGGCGACGATGCCCTCCACCGGTGACTGCACGAGAACCTCGCCGCTCGCCTCCGTGCGCAGTCGTTCCTGGTCGACGAGTGCGAGTGCCTCCCGGTACGCCGCGTCCCCTGCTTCGCGCTGCGCGGGCAGCGCGTCGCGGGCCTCCTCCAGTTGCAGGATCGTGCGTCGCACGACGGTCGCCTGGCGTTCGATGGCATGCAGCCCCGCCTGCTGGTCGAGCAGCGCCTGTTCCTGTCGCTGCACTTCGACGGCGCTCACGTAGCGCTCCGCGGCCAGGTCGCGGTAGCGCGCCAATGTTTCGCCCGCGAGGCGAACCTGTTCGCGCCGCGTGGCGATGCCGGACGCGATCTGCGCGAGTTCCCGGCGCGCGTTGGCGAGCTGGATCGCCTGGCTGCCGGCGCGGGCTTCGAGCAGTGACCGCTGGGCCCGGTACTCCTGCGTCGCCGCATCGCGTCGTTCCGCCAGGCGCGCGAGCAGGCCCTCGGTCGTGTCGCCGCCCCCGGCCGTCGCGCGCGGCACGGCGATGACCACCAGCGCCTGCTGGTCGGCCACTTGCATCCCTTCCGACGGGATGCTGCCCGACAGCACGCCGTCCACGGGTGCGACGATGGTGGCCAGGCCCAGGTCCGGCACCAGGTGGCCTTCGACCCTGGACCGCCGCGTGTACTCGCCGAGCACGAGGAACAGCACCACGGCGGTCGCGGCAAGCGCTGCGAACGCCGCCAGGATCCAGAGCGGCATGGGCTGTGCGAGCGAGATGCCGCCGAGCCACGTCCTGCCCCTGGCCTGGAGGACCTCCTCCCGAAACAGCGAACTGCTCATGCCGCCACCTTGTTCGCCGGCGCGGGCGCGGCTTCGACGATGCCGCCGGCCCGCATCTCCAGCACCCGGTCCGCGCTGGCGATCGTTTCGGGCCTGTGCGCGATGATGACCTTGGTCACTGCGAGTTGCCGCACCGCGTCGTTCACCAGGCGCTCGCGCGCCACGTCCAGGTGGCTGGTCGCCTCGTCCAGGAACAGCAGCCTCGGCTTGCGATACAGCGCCCTTGCGAGGATCACGCGCTGCTTCTGCCCGCCCGACAGCGTCGTGCCCATGTCGCCGACGAGCGTGTGGTAGCCCATCGGCATGTCGGCGATTTCGCCATGCACGGCCGCCAGGCGTGCCGCGGCCTCGACCCTGCGCGGGTCGGGCGCGGATTCGCCGAACGCGATGTTCTCGGCGAGGCTGCCTGCGAACAATTGGTCGTCCTGCATGACCGCGCCGACGATCCGGCGGTAGTTGCGCACGCCCAGCGATGCGATGTCCTGTCCGCCGATGCGGATGCTGCCCCGGGTCGGCTTGAGCAGGCCCAACAGCAGCTTCACGAGGGTCGTCTTTCCGCACCCGGAAGCGCCGGTGATCGCGACCGATTCGCCCTCGGACACCGTGAAGCTGCAGTCCTCCACGACCCAGGGTTCGCCCTCGGCATACCGGAACGAGACGTTGCAGACCTCGATGCGCGCCTCGTCGGGCGGGGGTGACTCGCCGCGCCCCGCGTCCTCGTCGGGCGGCGCCAGCACGATGTCGGCGAGCCGCTCGCCGTGGAGGCGCAGCATCCGGAACTCGATCCACTTGTCGACCAGCCCGCCGACGCGGGACGCGAACTGGTCCTTGTACGCCAGGTACGCGACGAGCATGCCGACCGAGAACACGTTCTGCAGCGCCAGCAGCGCGCCGATCCAGATCACGGCGATGCGCTCGATGCCGAACACGAGGGTCTTGGCGCCGTTGAAGCCGAGCCCGAGCCGGGCCAGCCCGACCTCGCGGTTGACCGTCTCGTTCATCAGGTTCGCGTAGCCCGCCTGCCGTTGCTGCTCCACGCCCGCCACCTTGACCGACGGCATCCCGCGGATGGTCTCGAGCAACAGGCTCTGCTGCCTGGCGGCGGCGACCAGTTGCTGCTCGGTCCCCTCCCGCACCGGGCCGAAGGCGAGCGCGCGAATCCCGAGGTAGAGCACGGACGCCAGCATCGTCACCAGCGCGAGCTTCCAGCTGTAGAGGAGCATCATTCCCAGCGTCACGACGGCCATGAGGCCGTCGATCAGCGCCTCGACGAAACTGGTCGTCAGCGTTCGCTGGATCGCCTGCACGCTGCCCATGCGCGAGACGACGTCGCCCAGGTGCCGCTTGCCGAAGAAGTCCAGCGGCAGCTTCACGAGATGGGCGAACACGTTGCCCATCCACTGCAGCCCCAGCCGCGACGACAGGAAGACGACCGACCACCCGCGCAGCAGCGAGACGCCGACCTGGAGCAGCAGCACGAGGCCGAAGCCGATGCCCAGCACCGTCAACAGGTCGCGGTCCGCGGAGACGAGCGCCTGGTCGACGACCCATTGCAGGAAGAACGGGCCCAGCACCACGAACACCTGCAGCACGACCGACAGCGACAGGACCAGCGCCAGCGACCGCCACAGGCCGGTGACGCGCCCGGTCAGCTGCCGGACGGACACCGAACCCGCGTCGGCCCGTGGCCGGAAGTCGGCGACGGGCGCGAACTCCAGCGCCACGCCGGTGAAATGCCGCGAGGCCTCCGCAAGGCCGATGGTGCGCTTGCCGAAGGCCGGATCGAGGATCGTGGCCCTGCCGCGCCGGATCCTGGCCAGCACGACGAAGTGATTCAGGTCCCAATGGAGGATGCAGGGTGTCTTCAGCTCCGGCAATTCCTCCAGTTCCAGGCGCAGCGGCCGCGCCTGCAGGCCGAGTGCGTCCGCGATCGCGATGAGCCTGGGGAGGTTGGCGCCCTTGAGCGAGAGCGGGAAGCGCTGGCGAAGCTCGGACAACGCGATGCGATGGCCATGTCCGTCGGCGACCATGGCCAGGCAGGCCAGTCCGCATTCGGAGGCCTCCGACTGGAGGACGGCCCTCATCGCTTCCGGAAATGGATGCCGCAGGCCACGGCGCCGGCCGCGAGCAGGAGCCGCGTGGCGAGCCCGCCCGGCGTCAAGCTCCCGAGGTACTGCTGGTAGAGCGCATCCAGGACGCCGTAGGCGGCCAGGGCGAAAAACCCTGCGGACAGCCATCCGACGGACAACAGGGGGTGCTTCGTGGGTTCCAACGCGAAGTCCTCTAAGGAATGGATGGGCCCGTGCGGTGCACGGGCCCACCCGGGTCGATCAGCTGGCCACGGGCACCCGCGGACGCGTCACGAATGCATCGACGAGGTCGCCGACGTCGTTGGCGAACTGCTGCACGTCGTCGACGGCATCCGCCACGGCGCCACCCACCCAGTTGCCGACGTCACTGGCGAGGCTGCCACCGCAGACGCCGTTCATTTCGTTCTGTTCGAGATTGCGCATGGTGCCCTCAGATGTCGTCGTTTTCGCGATAGCCTTCGGCAAAACCCTGCCCGAACTCGTAGGCGATGTTAGCGGCCTCGTAGACCAGGACGACCGCCGCGAGCACCGCGAGCGGATTGCCGCCCGACGCGGCTTGCTGTTCTTCGGATGTGAGTCGACGCATTGCATGGTTCCTTGCTGCGCAGTTCCCCTGCGCCACGGGTCCGGGCCGGATGGCCGGAAGCCGCGGAGGGTGGGCCGCGCCGGTCGACGCGCACAAGCGGCGCGGGTGTCACGATCCGTGACCCGGTGCGTTCGCTGCAACGGCGACGCGCCCCATCCCGGACCCGGCGTCAGCCGTGCTGGACACCCTGTCGTCAGTATCCATGACAGTTCAGCGTTCATGGCCCGAAGGGCCCACGCCTGCGCGCCGGACACGCATCGCCGCGTTCGATGCCACGCCGCCGCCTGTACGATGCGCGGCCGGCAAGACCGGCAATTCAGGGATGAACTTCGCATTTCGAAGCAGGAGGGCCCGGCGGATCTCGGGCCTGTCGCAGGCGCGCCTGGCCGCCATGATCGGCGTGGGTCGCACCGCCGTTGCCAACTGGGAGGGCGCAGCTGGTTTCCTGCCATCGACCGGACATCTCCTGGCCCATGCCAGGGCGACCGGCGTTGCCTTCGAATGGCTCGCCACCGGCCGGGGGCCGATGCGGCTCGCGCACGACCCCGGCGACGACGTGCCGGCGGTCGCCGGGGTCCTGCTGGTCGAATGTCCCCGGGAGCGTGCGTTCCTGATGGATTTCCGGGTGGCGTCGGCCAACGCGCAGAGCTTCGCGCTCGAGGTCGTCCGGGAGTCCGCCCACCGGCGCGGGGGGCGCCGTCGGCCCGACCGATAGGGCCGGCCCGGCCGGCCTCCCGGCCCGCCTTACGCAGCGCGATTCGTTAGGCTAGGCTGCGCTTGCCGTACCGCACCAGGGGTTTTCCTTGCCGTCGTTCCGCCATTGGGCCGCCCTCCTGCTGGGCGTCGCTGCATCGCTGGTGCCCGTTCAGGATGTCCGCGCCGCCGACGATCCGCAGGTCCTCGTCCTCGGCCGCATCAGCGACGACCCGAAGACCCACTACCGGCAACTCAAGCCGCTGCTCGACTACCTGGTCCCGCGCATGGCCGACGTCGGCATCCGCGAGGGCCGCATCCTCATGGCGCGCGACGAGCAGCAGATGGCCAGCTACCTGCGCCGCGGACGCGTGGACTGGGTGACCGAGACCGCCGCGGCGAGCGTGCTGCTCCAGGACCGCTCCGGCGCGGAGCCGCTCGTGCTCACCGAGCGCGACGGCGTCAGCGAGTACCACACGGTCTTCTTCGCGCGGAAGGACAGCGGCCTGGAGTCGCTCGCGGACCTGGCCGGCCGCAGCATCGCGTTCCAGCGGCGCAACTCGACCAGCGCGTACTTCGCGCCGGCCGCCGCGCTGCTCGAGGCGGGGATCTCGCTGGAGATCCTGCTGTCCCCCACGGACCGCCCGCAACCGCCCGCGGTGGGTTACGTGTTCGCGCGCTCGGAGCTCAACATCGCGACCTGGGTGCACAAGCGCCTGGTGGACGCCGGGGTGATGAGCGACATCGACTGGGACAACCCCCGACGCATGCCGGCCGCGTTCCGCGACGACATGCGCGTGCTCGCGCGGACCAACGGCTTCCCGCGGGCGCTCGAACTCGTGCGCGCGGACCTGGATCCCCGGGTCAAGGCGCGCCTGCGCGAACTGCTGCTGCAGGCGCGGGAGGATCCCGATGCCCGCGAGGCGATGCTCCGCTTCTTCGGCACCACCCGGTTCCTGCCGTTCGACGACGAGGCGCGCGCGGGACTGGACCACCTCGGCGCCGGTGTCCTGCGCGTGCGCACGGAGGTCGAGTGAGCATGGCGCAGGAGTGGCGCGGCACCGGCTTGCAGGGACGGGTCGTGGCGACGATGGCCGTGGCCCTGCTGGTCGTGCTCGGGCTGACCGCGGGCCTCTGGTACCGCCAGGACGCGATGCAGCGCGAAGTCGAGGGGCTGAGCGGCGCCACGATGCGCGCGCTGGTCGGCGAGAGCCTGCAGCGCCGCGGGGAGGCGGCGGTGAGCCAGCTCGCCGACGCGCTCACCAACCCGCTGTACTACTTCGACCTGGACGCGGTGGGCGAGCTGGCCCGCGGCGCGCTGCACCAGCCCGACGTCGAATACGTGCTCGTGTACGACGCGGAAGGCAACGTCATCCACGACGGCAGCACCGTGATCCACGGGTACGGCACGCGGATGGAGGACCCGCTCGCGTTCGAGGCCATCGCGGCGCACAAGCTGCACGTGCAGTGGTCGGAGGGACTGATGGACGTCTCCAGCCCGCTCATGCTCGGCGAGCAGCGGCTGGGCGGCGTCCGCGTCGGCTATTCCCTGGCGGGCGTGCAGGCCTCGCACGGCGACGCGCTGTCCGGCCTGCGCGAGCGGCTGGCGGCGGTGGGCCGGGTGCAGCTGGCGTGGATCGCGGCGCTGGGCGCGGCGCTCCTGCTGCTGGGCGTGGCCCTGGTGTGGGCGGTGCAGCGCACGCTGGTCGCGCCCGTGCGGCAACTCGCGGACGCGGCGCGGCAGATCGAGGCGGGCCGTTACGACGCGGCGATCCCCGAAAGCACGCGCAGCGACGAGATCGGCGAGCTCGTGCGCGCGTTCGGACGCATGAGCACGAGCGTCGCGCGCCACGACCGCGACATCCGGCGCATGGCGTACACCGACGCGCTCACCGGCCTGCCCAACCGGCTGGCGTTCCGGGAGCAGCTCGACCACCGCCTGCTCCAGCTCGGCGGCGCGAGCCGGCAGGTCGCGCTGCTGTTCGCGGACATCGACGACTTCAAGCGCATCAACGACACCCTCGGCCACGACGCGGGCGACCAGGTGCTGCTGCAGTTCGCCAGCCGCATCCATGACGTCGTGCAGCGGATCGGCGGCGACGAGGCGCTGCTCGCCCGGTTCGGCGGCGACGAGTTCGTGGTGCTGGTGGACGACGGCCCGGGCCGCGAGGACATCCGCGCGACCGCCTCGCGGATGGCCGAGGCGCTGGTCCGCGAACTCGGCCTGCCGATCCTGCTGGAGGACCGTCAGGTGTTCCTCGGCACGTCGATCGGCGTGACCCTGTTCCCGGACGACGCCTCGAGCGCGACGGTGCTGATGAAGAATGGCGACATCGCGATGTACCAGGCGAAGGTCGCCGGCAAGAACTGCCACCGGTTCTACAGCCGGGCGATGGACCAGGCGGTGGAGCGTCGCGTGCGCCTGGAACAGGAACTGCGCGGCGCCTGGGACCGCGGCGAGCTCAGCCTCGCCTACCAGCCGCTGTTCCGCCTCGCCGACCGCGCGCTGGTCGGCGCGGAGGCGCTGCTGCGCTGGGACCATCCGGAGCACGGGCAGGTCGCCCCGTCGGTGTTCATCGACGTGGCCGAGCAGAGCGGCCTGATCGAGGTGATCGGGCCGCAGGTGCTGCGCGCGGCGTGCAACGACGCGGTGGAGTGGACGCAGGTGCACCGCGAGGGCGAGCCGCTGTTCGTGTCGGTCAACCTGTCGCCGCGCCAGCTGCGCAGCAGCGACCTGCCGCAGGTCGTCGCGGCCTGCCTGCGCGAGACCGGGCTGGACGCGTCGCGCCTGCACCTGGAACTCACGGAGACCGCCGTGCTCGGCGACGAGGCGCACGCGCACGCGCTGCTCTCGCGCCTGCGCGACACCGGGGTCAAGGTGTGGCTGGACGACTTCGGGACGGGGTTCTCCGGGCTCAGCCACCTGCGCCGCGTGCCGGTGGACGGCGTGAAGATCGACCGCAGCTTCGTCGCGGACGTGCTGCGCGACCCGGACGACCTGGCCCTGACGACCGCGATCATCGCGATGGCGCACTCGCTGGCGATCACCGTCGTCGCGGAGGGTGTGGAGAAGGAAGGCCAGTACGCGATCCTGCGCGAGCGCGGCTGCGACCTGGCGCAGGGTTACTGGCTGGGGCATCCGTTGCCCGCCGCGGAGTTCGCGCGCCTGCTCGTCTGATCAGACCAGCAGGTCGATCCACGGCGCGATCGCCGACACCAGGCTGCCGGACAGCACCGCCGACACGATGACCGCGATGGTGCCCCCGACCCAGGCGACGATCATCAGCACGCCGTCGCGCTCCAGCAGCGCCAGCGCGAACAGCAGCAGCAGGCCGCCGAACAGGTAGTTCGTCAACGGGATCGGCAGCGACAGCAGCAGCCCGAGCAAGAGCAGCAGCAGGCCCGTGAACGCGGCCGCGGCGCGCTGGTCGAGCAGGTGCAGCAGGCGCGGCCGCACCAGGCGTTCCAGGCGGCGCAGGGCCGGCGAGATGGTCCGGTCGAAGCGGGCGAGGGCATGGCGGTGGAAGCCGCGCTCGGCGACGAACCGCGGCAGCCACGGCCGGCGGCGCAGCGTCAGCAACTGCACGCCGATCAGCATCACCAGCGGGCCGCTGATCGCCCCGCCCACCGGCACCGGGATGAAGGCGGGCAGGATCGACACGAACAGGAGCATGCCGAACGCCCGCCGGCCCAGGCCCGCCAGCAGCATGCGCAGGGTCAGCAGGTCGTCCGGGTCGCCGGCGGCGAAGCCGTCGAGCAGCGCACGGGTGCCTGCCTCGCGCGGCCGCCGGGGGTTCATTCGCCTTCGTCGTCGGTGTCGTCGTCGACCCGCGAGAACAGCAGCTTGTCCACGCGCGGCCCGTCCAGGTCCACGACCTCGATGCACCAGCCCTTCCAGTCGAAGTGCTCGCCCGCGTTCGGGATCCGCCCGAAATTGGCGATCACCATGCCGGCGGCCGTGTGGTAGTCGTGCTCGTCCTCGCCGGGCAGGGCGCCGCCACCGAGCACCTCGCGCAACTCGTCGACGGGCAGCGCCCCGTCCACCAGCAGCGAACCGTCGTCGCGCACCACGACCGGCGACGACGTGGTCGCGGTGTCGCCGGCGGAACCGCGCCCGATGACGGCGCCCAGCAGGTCGTTGACCGTCACCACGCCGGTGACGTCGCCGTACTCGTCCACGACCAGCGCGAGCGACTGCTGCTCCTCGCGGAAGATCTCGAGCAGCTTCAGCGCGGGCGTGGACTCGGAGACGAACAGCGCCTGCCGCAGCCCCGCGAACAGGTCGCCGATGCCCCGGTCCAGCCGGTCGAGCAGCGACTTGACCTCGAGCACGCCCAGGACTTCCGCGTCGCTGCCGCGGAACACCGGGTAGCGCGAGAAGGGCGTCTCGCGCATCGCCGCCAGGTTCTCGGCCTGCGTCGCCGCGGCGTCGAGCCAGGCGATGCGCATGCGCGGCGTCATCAGGCTCTCGGCGTCGCGGTCGCCCAGGCGCAGCACGCGATGCATCATGTTGCGCTCGTCCGCGTCGATCACGCCCTGCTCGTGGCTCTCGCTGAGCAGCAGCCGGATCTCCTCCTCGCTGATCTGCCCGCGCGCGTCGTCGCGGATGCCCAGCAGGCGCAGCACGGCGCGGTTGATCCAGCTCAGCACCCACACGATCGGCTTGGCGGCGCCGGCCACCGCGGACAGGGGGATGGCGACGATGCAGGCGATCCGCTCCGGATCGGTCAGCGCCAGCCGCTTGGGGATGAGCTCGCCGAAGATGACCTGCGCGGCCGTGATCA
>CAMLHR010000005.1 GCA_946479915.1 uncultured Lysobacter sp. | reverse complement strand
AGGAACGTCGGCAGCAGCGCCTGCCAGAGGTCGGCCCAGGAGGCGACGCCGTCGACGCCGCGACCGAACAGGTCGACCCCCAGGCCCTGCAGGACGACCAGCGCGAAGGCGAGGGCCAGGCAGGCCCAGCCGGCGTAGATGCGATTCCGGTTCACGGGCGGACGGTCAACCATGTTGTTCCTCGCGCAGGCGTGCGCCGTAACGCAGCGGTTCGTCGGGGGCGGTGCCCATCGGCAACGGCGTGAACTGTGGCTCGGACACGTCGGTGGACGCGGCCACCGGCCGGATCGACACGCGCAGGTCGAACCACGCCGCCTGTCCGGTGACCGGGTCGGCGTTCGCGTAGTCGCCGCGCGGCACCAGGTCCGAGATCAGGTGGTTGAGCAGGAACCCCTGCGTGCCTTCCGGCGCGTCCTTGTCCAGCCGCCACGCGCCGCGGCGCTTGCCGATCGCGTTCCAGCTCCACACCGTGTCCGGCTGCACGTTCGACGCGTAACGCGCCTGCACCGTGATCGTCGAATGGTGGGAGGCGACCTCCACCCAGTCGCCGTCGGCCACGCCATGCCGCGCGCCGGTGTCCGGGTGCAGGTACAGGAAGTTGCGCGTCGCGATCTGCCGCAGCCATGCGTTCTGCGAGCCCCACGCGTGGTACATGAACATCGGCCGCTGGGTCAGCGCATGCAGCGGGAACCGTTCGCCGTCCACCTGCGCGTGGCCGAACGGTTCGTGCCACGCGGGCAGCGGGTCGAAGTGGGTCGCGATGCGCTCGCGCTGGTCGTCGGGCGGCTGGTGCGCGCCGTGGCCCTGTGCCGCGAGCCGGAACTTCTGCAGCGGCTCGGCGTACAGCTGGAGCACGATCGGCTTCGCGTCCGCGATGAAGCCCATCCCGCGCGCCCACTCGAGGTAGTCGCGGTTGCCCATCTTGAAGTAGCGCCCCGATTCCGGGATCTCCGAGCGCCAATAGCCGTCGTTCTCGATGTAACGCTGCAGTTGCTCCGGGTTCGGGGCGCCCTTGCCCTCGGTGCCGCCATCGTCGCCGCGCCAGCCGGCGAGCAGGCCGACGCCCGGCGCACGCTCGTGCCGCACCATGTAGTCGGCGTAGTCGCGGTACAGCGGCGAGCCGTCTGCATGGACCATGCCCGGCAGGCCGAGCCGCGCGCCCAGGTCGAGCAGCACCGACTGGAAGCCGCGCACGTCGCGCGGGCGCCCGTCGGCATCGGGCTGCGTGGCGGGATCGAACAGCGGCTGGCGGATCGCGTCGGCAGCGCCGTCGGCGTCGGAGATCGGCCGGTCGAGCAGGCTGATCGCGTCGAAGCGCTCCAGGTAGGTCGTGTCCGGCAGCACCAGGTCCGCGTACGCCACCATCTCGCTGGCGTACGCGTCGCTGTAGATGATCCGCGGGATGCGGTACTCGCCGTGCTCGTCCCTGTCGGTGAGCCAGCGGATCGTCTCGCCGGTGTTCATCGCCGAGTTCCAGCCCATGTTGGCCATGAACATCAGCAGCGTGTCGATCCGGTACGGGTCGCCCGCCCACGCGTTGCGGATGAGCGTGTGCATCATGCCGTGCGCGGACAGCGGGTAGGCCCACGAGAACGCGTGGTCGATGCGGCGCGGCTGGCCGGCGTCGTCGACCAGCAGGTCCTCCGGGCCGTGCACGAAGCCGAGCGGGCCGGCGTCGAGCGACCCGTCGGCGCGGCGTGCCTTGCCCGGCCGGTTGCCCGGCGGGATCGGCTTCGGATACGGCGGCTGGTAGCGGAACGACCCCGGCGCATCCACGGCGCCCAGCAGCAGCTGCAACAGGTGCAGCGCGCGGCAGGTGTGGAAGCCGTTGCTGTGCGCGCTGATGCCGCGCATCGCGTGCATGGACACGGGGCGGCCGACCATCTCGGCGTGCTCGCGGCCCCACGCGTCGGTCCAGGGGATCGGCAGGCGCAGGTTCGACTCGAACGCGGCGTCGGCCAGCTCGCGCGCGATGCGGCGGATCGTGTCGGCCGGGATGCCGCAGCGGTCGGCGACGGCGTCGGGCGCGTATTGGTCGTCGAGGTAGCGTTCGGCGACGCGATGGAAAACCGGCACGGCGGTGCGGCCGTCGGGCAGGGCGTACTCGCCGACGACGGCCGGCGAGATGCCGACCGCGTCGGCCGGGACCGGGGCGCCCGCCCAGCACAGCGGCCGGCCCTCGGCATCCCGCGCGAACAGGCCGTCACCCGGGCCGCCGCCCGGGTCGCGCACCACCAGCCAGTGCGCGTTCGCGTACCGGACCAGGAAGTCCAGGTCGATCCGGTCGGCCTTCAGGAGTTCGTGGATGAGCGCGAAGGCGAACAACCCGTCGGTGCCCGGGCGGATCCCGATCCATTCGTCGGCGATCGCCCCGTAGCCGGTGCGCACGGGGTTCACCGCGACGACCTTCGCGCCGCGGGCCTTGAGCTTGCCCAGGCCCAGCTTGATCGGGTTGGAGTCGTGGTCCTCGGCGACGCCCCAGAGCATCAGGTAACGGGTGTGGTCCCAGTCCGGCTCGCCGAATTCCCAGAAGGAGCCGCCGAGGGTGTACAGGCCGCCCGCCGCCATGTTCACCGAGCAGAACCCGCCGTGGGCGGCGTAGTTGATGGTCCCGAACTGCTGCGCCCACCAGCCGGTGAGGGCCTGCGACTGGTCGCGGCCGGTGAAGAAGGCCAGTTCGTCGGGATTGCGCTCGCGGATCGGCGCCAGCCAGGACGTCGCCAGCGCCAGCGCCTCGTCCCATTCGATCTCGCGGAATTCCCCGCTGCCGCGCTCGCCCACCCGCAGCAGGGGCTTGGTAAGCCGAGCAGGGGAGTGGTGCTGCATGATCCCGGCCGAGCCCTTGGCGCAGAGCACGCCCTTGTTGACCGGGTGCTCCGGGTTCCCCTGGATGTACCGGATCCGGCCGTCGGACAGCCACACGCGGATCCCGCAACGGCAGGCGCACATGTAGCAGGTCGTGGAACGGACCTCGTCGCCCGGCGAGGGGGAGAGGTTGAGCGTCGGCTCGCGCATCCACCCATTGTGCCCGCGCGGCCCGCGGGATGGCACACTTCCCGGGACATGGAACGCTACGAGCGCATCCTCGCCCTGCACCGCATCCTGAAGTCGGCGCGCTACCCGGTGACGGTGCCGCGCCTGCAGGAGGAGCTCGGCTGCTCGCGCGCGACCGTCTACCGCGACCTGGCGTTCCTGCGCGACGCGCTGATGGCGCCGGTCATCGGCGACGGCGAGGCCGGCTTCCGCTACGACAGCGACGAGGCCCAGCGCTTCGAACTGCCGGGCCTGTGGCTCAATTCGGAGGTGCTGCACGCGCTGCTGGCGGCGCAGCAACTGCTCGCGCGGACCGGCGGCGGCGTGCTGTCCAGCGCGCTGGCTCCGCTCCAGTCGCGGATCGACAAGCTGCTGGAGGAGCACGCGGCCGGCAAGCGCTGGCCGGTGGAGCGGGTGCGCGTCATCCCGCACCGAACCCGGAAGATGGACGAGACCGCGTTCCGGCTGGTCGCCACCGCGGTGCTCGAGCGCCGCCGGCTGGCCTTCGACTACCGCGCGCGCACGACGGACGAGAAGACGCGCCGCACGGTCTCGCCGCAGCGGATCACGCACTACCGCGACAACTGGTACCTGGACGCGTTCGACCACGACCGCGAGGCGCTGCGCAGCTTCTCGGTGGACCGCATCACCGGCGCGCGCGTGCTGGACGCCGAGGCCCGCGACATCGACGAGGCCCAGTTGAACGAACACCTGGCCGGCAGCTACGGCATCTTCGCCGGGCCGCCGAAGGGCTGGGCGACGATCGTGTTCAGCGCCCGCGCCGCGCGCTGGGTGGCCGATGAGCACTGGCACTCGCAGCAGCAGGGACGCTTCCTGCCCGACGGCCGCTACGAGTTGAAGCTGCCCTACAGCGCGTCGCGGGAACTGCTGATGGACGTGCTGCACTACGGCTCGGACGCCGAGATCGTCGAGCCCCGGGCGTTGCGCGAACAGGCGCGCACGCTCCTGCAGCTCGCCCTGTCGCACTACGACGGCTGACCGGATGCCCGGCGCCGACGCCCCGAAGATCCGGCGCAACGAGCGCGTCGCCCTGGTGCTCGGCGCCGGCGGCGCGCGCGGGCTGGCGCAGATCGGCGTGCTGGAAGCGCTGGACGCGCGCGGGCTGGAGATCTCGGCCATCGCCGGTTCGTCCAGCGGCGCGCTCGTCGGCGGCGTGTATGCGGCGGGCAGGCTGGCGGAATTCCGGGAGCAGCTGGTCAAGCTCGACCGGCGCGGGTTCCTCCGGCTGCTTGACCCGGTGATCGGCGCGGCCGGATTGCTCCGCGGCAACCGGCTGGTGGATGCGATGCGCGAGGTCGTGGGCAACCCCGACATCGAGGCCCTGCCGATCCCGTTCACCGCGGTGGCGGTGGACCTGCTGCGCCAACGCGAGGTGTGGCTGCGCAGCGGTCCGCTCTGGGAGGCCATCCGGGCCTCGTTCGCGGTCCCCGGCCTGTTCACGCCGCACGAGGTGCACGGACGCGAGCTGGTGGACGGCGGCCTGCTGGCGCCGTTGCCGATCGCGGCCACCCGGATGTCGGACGCGCACCGCCTGATCGCGGTGGACATGCACGGCTGGCCGGAGCGGCCGCCGGGCGCACCCGCCGAAGGCGGCGGGGAACCGCATGACTCCATCGGCGACCGGGTCGGCGAATGGTTCGAGCGCAAGCTCGGCCTGCGCTCCGACGACGAGGGCGACTACGGCCTGTCCGAGCTGATGGCCCGCTCGCTGGACACCATGCAGGCCCAGATCGCCCGCGTGCACCTGGCCCTGGACCCGCCCGAGCTGGTGATCCGCATCCCGCGCGACGCCTGCCTGTTCTACGAATTCTGGCGCGCCGCCGAACTCATCGAGATCGGGCGCGCCGAGGCGGAGAAGGCCCTGGACGCGGCCGGCTATTGAAAGGCGTGCGGCTCTGCGTCTGAACGGGTGAGACGGGCCGCGGGGAAGGTGGTGGCCCGTCACCGGAGGCCGCCGCCATGCGCAGGAGCCCTCGTTCGACCGTCGTTGCCGTGAACCCCGGCCTGGAGGAGGTGCTGCGCGCGGCCGTCGCCGTCGGCGCGGTCCTGGTCCTGCTCTGGCCCGGCGCGCGGGACTCGCACGCGGCCATCGGCTGGCTGCCCCTGTGGCTGCTCGGCATGCCGCTCGCGGCCTGGTGGGCGGCCCACCGGTTCCGGTTGCCGGTCGCCGCCTGACGAGGCTTCCGGCACGGTTTTCGGGCGTCGTCGCTGTGCTAGCGTTCGGGGCTTTCCCGTTCGCCGGAGCCCCGCGATGCCTCGTTCCCGCACTGTCCGCCTGCTTGCCGCCACCGCGCTCGGCGCGGGTCTCGCCGCCGGGGCCGCGCTGGCCCAGGAACCGGCCGACGCCGACACCGATCCGGCCACGGCCGTGGGCGCCACCGATCCCTGGCGCTGGCTGGAGGAGGTCGAGGGCGAGAAGGCGCTCGAGTGGGTGCGCGCGCGCAATGCGGTGACCGAGGCGGAGCTCGCCTCCACGGGGGAGTTCAAGCAGCTCGAGTCCGACATCCTCGCCATCCTCGATTCGGAGGCGAAGATCCCCTATGTCCAGAAGATCGGCGACCACTACTACAACTTCTGGAAGGACGCTCAGCACGAGCGCGGCATCTGGCGCCGCACCACGCTGCAGGAGTACCGCAAGCCGAACCCGACGTGGGAGACCGTGATCGACCTCGACGCGCTGAACGCCGCGGAGGGGGAGAACTGGGTCTGGCACGGCGCCGACTGCCTGCGTCCCGAGTACGACCGCTGCCTGGTCGCGCTGTCGCGCGGCGGCGCGGACGCGGACGTCACGCGCGAGTTCGACCTGTCCTCGAAGACCTGGGTCGAAGGCGGCTTCTTCCGCCCCGAGGCGAAGGGCGGCCTGGGCTGGATCGACCACGACACCGTCTACGTCTACACCGATTTCGGCGACGGCTCGCTCACCGAATCCGGCTACCCGCGCATCGTCAAGCAGTGGGACCGCGGCGAGCCGATGGCGGAGGCGACCGTCGTCTACGAGGGCACGCCCGAGGACATGTACATCGCCGCCGGGCGCGACCTGTCGCCGGGCTTCGAGCGCGACTTCGTGTTCCGCACGATCGCCTTCTACAACGACGAGCTGTACCTGCGGCAGGACGACGGCACGCTGGTGAAGGTGGACGCGCAGAACTCCGCCAACAAGTCCGTGCACCACGAGTGGCTCGGCCTGGAACTGCGCGAGCCCTGGACCGTCGGCGGGACGACCTACAAGGCGGGCTCGTACCTGGTCACCGGCTTCGACGACTTCATGGCCGGCGGCCGCGACTTCGACGTGCTGTTCGAGCCGACCGACACTACCTCGCTGGCCGGCGTGACCTGGACGAAGGACCACGTCGTGCTGAACGTGCTCGACGACGTCAAGAACCGCCTGACGGTGATGACGCCGGACGACGACGGCGAGTGGACCGCCTCGCCGTTCGTCGGCGCCCCCGAGATCGGGTCGGTCAGCGTCTCGGCCGTGGACAGCGACGAGAGCAACGCGGTGTGGGTGTATGCCGAGAGCTACCTCACCCCCGACACCCTGTCGCTGGCCACCATCGGCCAGGGTCCGGAAGTGCTGAAGACCATGCCGGCGTTCTTCGACGCCGACACCCACGAGGTCTCGCAGCACTTCGCCACCAGCGAGGACGGCACCCGCGTGCCGTACTTCATGGTCGCGCCGAAGGACCTGGCGATGGACGGCAGCGCGCCGACGCTGCTGTACGGCTACGGCGGGTTCGAGATCTCCATGCTGCCGGGCTACTCGGCCACGGTCGGCAAGGGCTGGCTGGAGCGCGGCGGCGTGTACGTCGTCGCCAACATCCGCGGCGGCGGCGAGTACGGCCCGCGCTGGCACCAGGCCGCGCTGAAGGCCAACCGCCACAAGGCCTACGAGGACTTCGCCGCGGTCGCCCGCGACCTGGTCGCGCGCGACGTCACCTCGCCGGAGCACCTGGGCATCCAGGGCGGCAGCAACGGCGGCCTGCTGATGGGCAACATGCTGACCCAGTACCCGGAACTGTTCGGCGCCATCGTGGTGCAGGTGCCGCTGCTCGACATGCAGCGCTACCACAAGCTGCTCGCGGGCGCGTCGTGGATGGCCGAGTACGGCGACCCCGACAAGCCGGAGGAGTGGGCGTTCATCCAGACCTTCTCGCCGTACCACCTGTACAACCCGGTGCGCGACTACCCGCCGACCCTGTTCATGACGTCCACGCGCGACGACCGCGTGCATCCGGGCCACGCGCGCAAGATGATGGCGAAGATGCTCGAGGGCGACGAGGACGTGCGCTACTACGAGAACGTCGAGGGCGGCCACGGCGGTTCGGCGAACAACAAGCAGGCCGCGCACATGAGCGCGCTCGCGTTCACGTTCCTGTGGAACCAGCTGGCAGGACAATGATGAAACCCACCACCCTGTTGCTTGGCGCCCTGCTGATGACCGCTGCTTCCACCTTTGCTGGCACCACTGCCTCCGCCACCGGACTCCCGCCACCGCCCGACGCCCCCCTGAAGCCGCATGTCGTGCGCGCGCCGCATGGCGCCGAACGCGAGGACGGGTACTACTGGCTGCGCGACGACGAGCGCAAGGATCCGGCGATCCTCGCGTACCTGGAGGCGGAGAACGACTACGCCGACGCCGTGATGGCGCCGCTGGCGCCGCTGCAGGAGAAGCTGTACGCGGAGATCGTCGGGCGCATCAAGCAGGACGACAGCTCGGTGCCGTACGTCGAGCGCGGCTGGTGGTACTACTCGCGCTTCGAGACCGGCCGTGACTACCCGGTGTACGCGCGCCGGCCGGCGGGCGCAGGCGTCGACGCGGCGTCGATCCAGGACGCGAACGCGGCCGGGGACTTCGCCGGCGAGCAGGTGCTGCTCGACGTCAACGCCATGGCGGAGGGCAAGGACTACTACAACGTCGGCGACTTCGAGGTCAGCCAGGACAACCGCCTGCTCGCCTGGGCCGAGGACGACGTCGGCCGCCGCCAGTACGTCATCCGGGTGAAGGACCTGGCGACCGGCGAAGTGTTCGACGACCGCATCGCGGGCATCTCGCCGGACATCGTGTGGGCGGACGACAACCGCACGCTGTTCTACGTCGAGAACGATCCCGAGACGCTGCTGACCAAGCGCGTGAAGCGCCATGTGCTCGGCACCGCGGTGGACGACGACGTCGTGGTGTACGAGGAGCCGGACGACAGCTTCTACATGGGCATCTCGCGCACGCGCGACGACGCCTTCGTGTGCATCCACGTCTCCAGCACGGTCTCCGACGAGATGCGTTGCGCGCCCGCGGCCGACCCGTCGGTGTTCACCGTGTTCGCGCCGCGCGCCCGCGACGTCGAGTACGCCGCCGACCACCACGGCGGGCGCTGGGTCATCCGCACGAACGCCGGCGGGGCGAGCAACTTCAAGGTGATGACCGCGCCGACGGGGGCGACCTCGCGCGACCAGTGGCAGGAATGGATCGGGCACGACGAGGCCGTGTACATCGACGGGTTCGAGCTGTTCGACGGCTTCACCGCGATCGCGGAACGCTCCGGCGGCCTCGAGCGCATCCGCCTGCTCAAGCCCAACGGCAGCGAGGAATACGTCAAGGCCGACGAGCCGGCGTACTCCATGGGCCTGTCGGTGAACAGCCGCCCGGACACCGAGTGGCTGCGCTACGCCTACACCTCGCTGACCACGCCCTCGACGACGTACGAACTCAACACCCGGACCGGCGAGCGCCGCCTGCTCAAGCAGCAGCCGGTGATCGGCTACGACCCGTCGCAGCACGTCACCGAGCGCCTCTGGGCGACCGCGCGCGACGGCACCAAGGTGCCCGTGTCGCTGGTCTACAGGAAGGGCTTCGAGAAGGACGGGACGGCCCCGCTGCTGCAGTACGGCTACGGCAGCTACGGCGCGTCCATGGACCCGGGCTTCAACCTGCCCGTGGTGAGCCTGCTCGACCGCGGCGTGGTGTACGCGATCGCGCACATCCGCGGCGGCCAGGAGATGGGCCGGCAGTGGTACGAGTCCGGCAAGCTGTTCGCCAAGAAGAACACCTTCACCGACTTCATCGACGTCACCAGGTACCTGGTGGAGCAGGGCTACGCGGCACCCGACCGCGTCGCGGCGTACGGCGGCAGCGCCGGCGGCCTGCTGATGGGCGCGATCTCCAACATGGCCCCCGACACCTACGACGTGATCCTGTCGCAGGTCCCGTTCGTGGACGTGGTGACGACGATGCTCGACCCGAGCATCCCGCTGACCACCAACGAATACGACGAGTGGGGCAACCCCGAGCAGGTCGACTACTACGCCTACATGCTGTCGTACTCGCCGTACGACAACCTGTCGGCGCAGGCGTACCCGGCGATGTTCGTCGGCACCGGCCTGTGGGACTCGCAGGTGCAGTACTGGGAGCCGGCGAAGTACGTCGCGCGGCTGCGCGACCTCAACACCTCCGATGCGCCGGTGGTCTTCCGCACCAACATGGACGCCGGCCACGGCGGCAAGTCGGGACGGTTCCGCCGCTACCGCGAACTGGCGGAGATGTACGCGTTCCTGCTCGACCAGCTGGACGTGCCGGGGTCCTGACGCATGGCGGGTCCCGCGCGGTGGCGCTGGGCCTGGTGGCTGCTGGCCTGGGTGAGCCTGGGCCTCGGGCTGGTCGGCGTGGTGGTGCCCGGCCTGCCCACGGTGCCGTTCGTCCTGTTGTCGGCGTACGCGGCGGCGCGCGGGTCCGAGCGCCTGCACGGCTGGCTGCTGGCGCACCGGCGCTTCGGCCCGATGATCCGCGACTGGGAGCGCGACCGCGCGGTCTCGCGACGCGCGAAGCGGTTCGCGATCGCCACGATGGCGCTCGCGTCGGCGCTCATGTTCCTCACGGCGCCGCGCTGGTGGATGGCCGCGACCGGCACCGCGATCATGGCGGTCGTCGCCACGTGGCTCTGGCACCGGCCGGAGCCGCCCGGCCGGTGACGCGACGTCACTGACGCCGGCGCGCGGCGCGGCTACACTCGCCGCATGGCCACCCCGCATCGAACCGTCGTGCTCCTCCTGGTCGCCGCCGCGACGCTCGTGCTGTCCGCGTGCGGCAACAAGGGCTCGCTCGTGCGCCCGCCGCCGGAACCGCTCGACGCGACCGAGGCGCCGCCCGCGGCGCAGCTGCCGCCGCCGACCGAACCGGCCGAAGCCGATCCGCCGGCCGAGATCGAGCCGCCGCCGGCCGCCGACCCGCCTTCCGATCCGTCCACCGCGCCGGTGTCCGGCGACGCCGAAGGCGATGGCTGAAACCGCGCGCGCCCCGGTGGCGGCCGGCCGCGCGCTGCGGTTCTCCAAGATGCACGGCGCGGGCAACGACTTCGTCGTGCTCGACCTGCGCGATGGCGCGCCGCCGCCCGGTGCCGACCTCTGCCGCGCCCTGGCCGACCGCCGGACCGGCGTCGGCTGCGACCAGGTGCTGACGATCGAGGCGCCCACCGCGCCCGGTGCGCTGGCCCGGTTCCGGATCTGGAACGCGGACGGCTCCGAAGCCGGCCAGTGCGGCAACGGCGCGCGCTGCGTCGCGGCCTGGCTGGCCCGCGATGGCGCGATCGCCGACGACTTCGTACTCGAGAGCCCCGCCGGCAGCCATCGCGTGCAGCGCCATGGCGACGGCCGCTTCGCGGTGGCGATGGGGTCGCCCCGGTTCGCGCCGCAGGCGGTGCCGCTCGCCGGCTGGAACGACGCGCAGGACTGGTACGCGGTGGACGTGGACGGACGCGAGGTGCGTTTCGGCGCCGTGTCCATGGGCAACCCGCACGCGGTGATCGAGGTGGACGACGTCGCCTCCGCGCCGGTGGCCGCGCTGGGCGCGGCGCTGCAGCGCCATCCCGCCTTCCCGGATTCGGCCAACGTCGGCTTCGTCGAGCGCGTCGCGCGCGACCGCATCCGGCTGCGGGTGTTCGAGCGCGGCGTCGGCGAGACGCTCGCCTGCGGCAGCGGGGCCTGCGCGGCGGCCGCCGTGCTGATGCGTCGCGGCGCGGTCGACCGCGACCTCGCCGTCAGGTTGCCGGGCGGCGAACTGCGGGTTTCCTGGCCGTCGGACGGCGCGCCCGTCGTCCTGTCCGGCCCCGCGAGTTTCGTCTTCGAGGGAGAATGGGTGGCATGAGCACCGAGACCCGGACCAGCAACGATTCGCGGGAGCGCCACGGCGCCCATGAAGTGGCCGCCTGGCTGCGCCGCCATCCCCGCTTCCTCCAGCAGTTCCCGGACCTGGCCCTGAGCCTGGTGGTGCCGCGCGAGGAAGGGTCGGCCTCGTCGCTGGCCAGCTACCAGCTGGAAGTGCTGCGCGACAAGAACCGCGAGCTGTCGCGGCGGCTGCAGGACCTGTTCGGCAACGCGCAGGACAACGAGCGCCTGGCGGTGCGCACCCACCAGCTGGCGCTGGCGCTGATGCGCGAACGCACCGCCGCGGGTACGGTGCGCGCGATGGCCGCGAGCCTGGCCGAGGACTTCGCCGGCGACCTGGTGCGCGTCGTGCTGTTCGAACCGGTGGCCGGCCTGGAGGACGTCGACTGGCTGCAGGTGGTGGATGCGGAGGACGCCCGGCTGGCGCCGTTCCGCGACGCCCTGGCCGACGGCGAGCCGATCTGCGGCCGACTGCACCCCGACAAGCAGGCGCTGCTCTACGGCATGCGCGACGAGCACGTGCAGTCCAGCGCGCTGCTGCCGATCCCCGGGCTCGGCCTGGTCGCGGTCGGCAGCCACGACCCGAACCGGTTCTTCCCGGGCATGGGCACGCTGTTCCTGCGGATGATGGGCGAGGCGCTGGCGACCGCCTTGCGCCGGTTCGATGGCTGACGTCGACGACTTCCTGTCCCACCTGCAGGTCGAGCGGCGCATGTCCGCGCACACGCTCGACGCCTACCGCCGCGACCTCGCCGCGCTGTCCACCTGGACCGCGACCCATGGCTTCGACCTGGTCGGCCTCATGCCGGAACAGTTGCGCGCGTTCGTCGCCGCCGAGCACCGGCGCGGGCTCACGCCGAAGAGCCTCCAGCGCCGCCTGAGCGCGTGCCGGAGCTTCTACCGCTGGCTGCTGCGCCACGGGTGCATCGAGGCCAGTCCCGCGGGGTCGGTGAAGGCGCCGAAGACCGTGCGCAAGCTGCCGCAGGTGCTCGACCCCGACGAGGCCGCGCGCCTGGTCGAGGTGCCGACCGACGCGCCGCTGGGCCTGCGCGACCGTGCACTGCTGGAGCTGTTCTATTCCTCCGGCCTGCGCCTGTCGGAACTGTGCGCGCTGCGCTGGCGCGACCTGGACCTGGACGACGGCCTGGTGACGGTGCTGGGCAAGGGCAGCAAGCAGCGCAGCGTGCCGGTGGGCTCGCATGCGCGCGAGGCGCTGGCCGCATGGCGCGGTGAAACCGGCGCCGGCAACGATGCGCCGGTGTTCCCCGGCCGCCACGGTTCGATCACCCCGCGCGCCGTGCAGCTCCGACTGCGCCAGCTCGCCCAGCGCCAGGGCCTGTTCAAGCGCGTGCACCCGCACCTGCTGCGCCACAGCTTCGCCAGCCACGTGCTCGAATCGTCGGGCGACCTGCGCGGCGTCCAGGAACTGCTCGGCCACGCCGACATCGCCACGACCCAGATCTACACCCACCTCGACTACCAGCACCTGGCCAAGGTCTACGACGCCGCCCACCCCCGCGCCCGCCGCAAGAAGGCCTGATCCCGCTTCCCCGTGGGAGCCGCTCCAGCGGCGATGCTTGAACCCGCGCCACCGGACCCCACCTCATCGGTTCATCCCGGAGGTCCCATGGATCCCAGCCGCAACCCCGGCGTGTTCCACGCCACCACCATCGTGTCCGTCCGCCGCGACGGCCGCGTCGCCGTCGCCGGCGACGGCCAGGTCACGCTCGGCAACACGGTCATGAAATCCAATGCCCGCAAGGTCCGCCGCCTCGGCCGCGACGGCCAGGTGCTGGCCGGTTTCGCCGGCGCCGCCGCGGATGCCTTCACGCTGTTCGAGCTGTTCGAGGCGAAGCTGGAGAAGCATGGCCAGCTCACCCGCGCCGCGGTCGAGATGGCCAAGGACTGGCGCACGGAGCGCCGCCTCGGGAAGCTCGAGGCGCTGCTGGTCGTGGCCGACCGCGAGACCTCGCTGGTCGTTTCCGGTACCGGCGACGTGATCGAGCCGGAGGACGGCATCGTCGCGATCGGTTCCGGCGGCCCCTTCGCGCTGTCGGCCGCGCGCGCCCTGCAGGCGCACACCACGCTCGACGCCACGACCATCGCCGTCGAGGCGCTGAAGGTCGCCGGCGGCGTGTGCATCTACACCAACCAGAACATCGTGGTGGAGGAACTGTGAACCGCGAAGCCTCCACCACCATGACCCCGCGCGAGATCGTGCAGGAACTCGACCGCCACATCGTCGGCCAGCACGACGCCAAGCGCGCGGTCGCCATCGCGCTGCGCAACCGCTGGCGCCGCATGCAGCTCGCGCCGGAGCTGCGCGACGAGGTGATGCCGAAGAACATCCTGATGATCGGCCCGACCGGCGTGGGCAAGACCGAGATCGCGCGCCGCCTGGCGACGCTCGCCAACGCGCCGTTCGTGAAGGTCGAGGCCACGCGCTTCACCGAGGTCGGCTACGTCGGCAAGGACGTCGAGCAGATCGTGCGCGACCTGGCCGACACCGCGGTCAAGATGCACCGCGAGCAGGCCAAGCAGCGCGTGCGCACCCGGGCCGAGGAACGCGCGGAGGACAGGATCCTCGACGCGCTGCTGCCGCGCCGCGAGCCGTCCGGCAAGACCCTGTTCGGCTTCAACCCGGAGGACGTCAAGGACGAGCCCTCCGCCGAGCACAACAGCCAGGCCGCCGCCGACACCCGCGCCAAGCTGCGCAAGCGCCTGCGCGCCGGCGAGCTCGACGAGCGCGAGATCGACGTGGAGACCGCGATCAACGTCGGCGTGGACATCATGGCGCCCCCTGGCATGGAGGAGATGGGCCAGCAGCTGCGCCAGATGTTCTCGCAGGTGGCCGGCGCGAAGACGCACAAGCGCACGATGATGATCCGCGCCGCGCGGCCGATCCTCGTCGAGGAGGAGGCCGGGCGCCTGGTCAACGAGGACGAGGTGCGCGACGCGGCGATCGAGGCCTGCGAGCAGCACGGCATCGTGTTCATCGACGAGATCGACAAGGTCGCCAAGCGCAGCGAAGGCATGGGCGCCGATGTCTCGCGCGAAGGCGTGCAGCGCGACCTGCTGCCGCTGGTCGAAGGTTCGACCGTCAGCACCAAATACGGAGCGGTGAGAACCGACCACATCCTGTTCATCGCCTCGGGCGCGTTCCACCTGGCCAAGCCATCCGACCTGATTCCGGAAATGCAGGGCCGCTTTCCGATCCGCGTCGAGCTGTCGGCGCTGAGCAAGGACGATTTCGTGCGCATCCTCACCGAGCCGCGCGCCGCGCTCACGCGCCAGTACGTCGAACTGCTGAAGACCGAAGGCGTCGAGGTCAGCTTTGGCGAGGACGCCGTGGACCGGCTCGCCGGCATCGCCGAGCAGGTCAACGATCGCCAGGAAAACATCGGCGCGCGCCGCCTGCACACGGTGATGGAACGGCTGCTGGATACGCTGAGCTTCGAGGCGCCGGATCGCGGCGGGGCGCGCGTGGTCATCGACCGCGATTACGTCGATGCGCACCTGGGCGAGCTGGTGCAGGATCCCGACCTGTCGCGTTACATCCTGTAGGGCGGAGGACGATCCGGTGTCTCATGGCGGTGAAAACCCGCCCCGCGCTGATGCGCGGCCGGTGCGTCACATCGGGCGGGTTTCAACCCGCCGTACTCGCACGACGCACACTCCACGGCGTGCTCCGTGAAGCACGCCATGCGGCACTGCGGGAAAGCGGGAGCGGTGATGCGATAATCGCCGCATGAGCGACCACGAGCCCGGCACCACCCATTTCGGCTATCGCGATGTG
>CAMLHR010000004.1 GCA_946479915.1 uncultured Lysobacter sp. | reverse complement strand
TCGCAGTACGGGCACTTGCGCACGCACCAGGGCAGGTGCACGTACAGCGACAGCGGTGGCAGCGCGAGCACGGCGGCTACAGCTGCTCGAACTGCGCGCGCAGCAGCGACAGCGCGCGGCCGCGATGGCTGGCCCGCGCCTTCTCGTCGGGATCCAGCTCGGCGGCGGACGCCCCGCTGCGCGGATCCAGGAACACGGGGTCGTAGCCGAAGCCGCCGCCGCCGCGCGGGGCGTGCAGCACGCGGCCGTGCCATTCGCCCTGCGCGAGCAGCGGGCGCGGGTCGTCGGCGTGCCGCAGCAGCGCCAGCGTGCAGTGGAAATGCGCCGTCCGGCGTGCGTCCGGCACGCCGTCGAGCTCGCGCAGCAGGCGCGCGATGTTGGCGGCGGCGTCCCCGTGCGCGCCGGCGTAGCGCGCCGAATACAGCCCCGGCGCACCGCCCAGTGCATCCACGCACAGGCCCGAGTCGTCGGCGAGCGCGGGCAGGCCCGTCTCGCGTGCGGCATGGCGCGCCTTGAGCAGGGCGTTCTCCACGAACGTCAGCCCGGTTTCCTCGACGTCGCCGACGCCAAGGTCGCCCTGCGCGATGAACTCGGTGCCGCCGCCGCCGAGCAGGCGGGTGAACTCGGCCAGCTTGCCGGGATTGCCGCTCGCCACCACGATGCGCCGTGGCGCGGCCGTGCTCACCCGGCCAGCGCCTCGCGCTGCCTGGCGACGAGCTGGGCGATCCCGGCCTCGGCGAGCGCGGTCATCGCCTCGAGTTCCCCGCGGCGGAACGCATGCCCCTCCGCGGTGCCCTGCAGTTCGATGAAGCCTCCGCCGTCGTTCATCACGACATTCATGTCGGTGTCGCAGGCGCTGTCCTCGGCATAGTCGAGGTCCAGGACCGGCACGCCGCCGTAGATGCCGACGGACACCGCGGCGATGGCGCCGTGGATCGGGTCGCGGGCCAGGTCCTTGCGCGCGCGCAGCCAGTTCACCGCGTCCACCAGCGCGACGTAGGCGCCGGTGATCGCGGCGGTGCGCGTGCCGCCGTCGGCCTGCAGCACGTCGCAGTCCAGGGTGATGGTGCGCTCGCCCAGCGCGGTGCGGTCCACGCAGGCGCGCAGGGACCGGCCGATGAGGCGCTGGATCTCGAGCGTGCGCCCGCCCTGCTTGCCGCGCGCGGCCTCGCGGTCGTTGCGGGTGTTGGTGGCGCGCGGGAGCATCCCGTACTCGGCCGTGACCCAGCCCTCGCCCTTGCCGCGCAGGAACGGCGGCACCCGGTTGTCCACGCTGGCGGTGCACAGCACCCGCGTGTCGCCGAACTCGACGAGCACGGAGCCCTCGGCGTGCCGGGTGAAGCCGCGGGTGATCCGGACGGGCCGGAGTTCGTCGGGCGCGCGGCCGCTGGGTCGCGTGGAATCGGTCATCGGCAGGCGTCCGGGGTGCTTCTTCGGGGGCGGCGATTCTACCAGCGGTGGCATACTTGACCGATGCCACTGCGCAGCATGACCGCCTACGCCTCCGGCGAACGCTCCACCGACGGCGGCCAGCTCGCCTGCGAGCTGCGCGCGGTGAACCATCGCTTCCTCGAGGTCGGCGTGCGGCTGCCGGACGAGTTGCGCGCGCTCGAGCCGATGCTCCGCGAGCGGATCGCACAGCGCGTGTCCCGCGGCAAGCTCGACCTGGCGATGCGGCTGCGACCGCCGGAAGGCGGGGCCGGCCTGCGCCTGGACCCGGCCCGTGCCGACGAGCTGGCGCAACTCGCCGCGCAGCTGCAGTCGCGCTTCCCCGCGCTGCAGGTCGGCCTGAGCGACCTGCTGCAGGTGCCCGGCCTCGTGCAGGGGCCGTCGGTCGACGCCGCCGCCCTGCATGCCGCGGCGCTGTCGCTGCTCGACGCGGTGCTCGACGACTTCGTGCAGGCCCGCGAGCGGGAGGGCGCCCAGCTGGTCGCCGCGATCGCCGAACGCGTGGACGGGATCTCCCGCATCGCCGCGCAGGTGCGCGACCTGGTGCCCGCGATCCGCGGCGGCCAGCGCACGAAGCTCGAGGCACGGCTGGCCGACCTCGCCCAACCGGTCGACGCCGGGCGGCTGGAGCAGGAGCTCGTGCTGTCGTTGCAGAAGCTGGACGTGGACGAGGAACTCGACCGGCTCGACAGCCACGTCGACGAGCTGCGGCGCGTCCTGGGCCAGGACGAGCCGGTCGGGCGGCGGCTGGACTTCCTGCTGCAGGAGTTCAACCGCGAGGCCAACACGCTCGGCTCGAAGTCGGTGGACGCGCGCACGTCCGCCGCCGCGGTCGAGCTCAAGGTGCTGATCGACCAGGTGCGCGAACAGGTGCAGAACCTCGAATGAGCGCGGACGCCGCCCCGATGCGTGGGACCCTCTTCATCGTCGCGGCACCGTCCGGCGCCGGGAAGTCGAGCCTGGTCAACGCCTGCCTCGCCCGCGACCCGCAGATCTGCCTGTCCATCTCGTTCACCTCGCGCGCGCCGCGGCCCGGCGAGCGCCATGCCGAGCACTACCACTTCATCGACGCCGAGGCCTTCCAGGCGATGGTCGCCGCCGGCGACTTCTTCGAGCACGCGCTCGTGCACGGCGACTGGAAGGGCACGGCGCGGCAGTCGGTCGCGCCGCAGCTGGCCGCGGGCAAGGACGTGCTGCTGGAGATCGACTGGCAGGGCGCGCGGCAGGTGCGCGAGCAGGTGCCGGAGGCGGTCAGCGTGTTCATCCTGCCGCCGTCCACCGCGGCCCTGGAGCAGCGGATGCGCCATCGCGGGCAGGACACCGAGGAGGTGATCGCCCGCCGGCTGGCCGCCGCCCGCGAGGAGATGTCGCACCACGCCGAGTTCGACTACCTGGTCGTGAACGAGCACTTCGGGACGGCGGTGGACGAGTTGTGCGCCATCTTCCAGGCCAGCCGCCTGCGCCGGGAGCGGCAGGTGGAGCGCCATGCCGGGCTGATCGCCGAGCTCCTAACCCCTTGATCCGCAACGGTTGCTTGCGTTGGGCCGGGCCCGGCCGATACAATTCGCGGTCCCCCTGAACACGTCGGGCGCCCTCGCGGCCGCCCCTGGAGCACCGCATGGCCCGCATCACCGTCGAAGATTGCCTGGAAGTGGTCGACAACCGCTTCGAACTGGTCATGATGGCCGCCAAGCGCGCGCGCCAGCTGGCCAATGGCGTCGACCCGCGGCTGGACAACACCGAGAACGACGACAAGCCGACGGTGCTGGCGCTGCGCGAGATCGCGGCCAACGCCATCGACCAGGAGTACATCGACGCCGTGGACAAGGCCGAGCGCGAGCGCAAGGAGCGCGAGGCGCTGGAATGGGCCGCCGCCGAGGTGGTGGCCGACGAGGACATGGCGAAGGGCGACGACCTTTGAGAGCGGGGCTAGGGGCTAGGGACTAGGTACAAGCTTCGTCCTTCCCAACCTGAGCCGACGACAAGCCTCGCGAAAGCGGGGCTTTTTGTTTTGTGCCTTCCCGTGGTCCCTAGCCCCTGGCCCCCAGCCCCGCCCTGCTAGTCTCACCCGATGCCCCGCGCCCGCGCCCGGACCACCGAAAAGCCCGCCCCGCACGCCCCCGTCGCCGGGGCCGCGGTCGGCGACGCGCTGCCGGAGTACGTGCAGGCGCTGGAGGCGCAGACCGACTACCTGCCCGACGACCAGCGCGCGCTGCTGAGGCGGGCGTGGGCGGTGGGTGCCGCCGCCCACGCCGGCCAGAACCGCAAGTCGGGCGAGCCGTACATCACCCATCCGGTGGCGGTGGCCGGCGTCCTGGCGGAGATGCGCCTGGACGTGGAGACGCTGATCGCGGCGATCCTGCACGACACCATCGAGGACACGCCGCTGACGCGCGACGCGATCGCCGCGGAATTCGGCGACACCGTGGCCGAACTGGTGGACGGCGTCACCAAGCTGGACAAGCTGCGCTTCCGCGACCGCCAGGAAGCCGCCGCCGAAAGCTTCCGCAAGATGCTGCTGGCCATGGCGCGCGACCTGCGCGTGATCCTGATCAAGCTCGCCGACCGGCTGCACAACATGCGCACGCTCGGCGCGCAGGCCCCGGACTCCCGCCGGCGCATCGCGCGCGAGACGCTCGAGATCTACGCGCCAATCGCGCAGCGCCTGGGCATGAACCTGATCAAGGCGGAACTGCAGGACCTGGGGTTCCGCGCGCTGCACCCCTGGCGGCACGCCGTCATGGAGAAGCGCATCCGCACCCAGCCGCTGGTGCGGCGGGAGGCGCTCGCGCGGATCGAGGCGCAGCTCGCCCAGCGGCTCACCAAGGAAGGCCTGCGCCACCGGCTGGTCGGCCGCATCAAGTCGCCGTGGAGCATCTATTCGAAGATGCGCGCGGAGGGCAAGAGCTTCGACCAGGTGATGGACGTGTTCGGCTTCCGCGTGGTCGTGGGCACCGTGGCCGAGTGCTACCACGCGCTGGGCATCGTGCATTCGGTGTTCAAGCCGCTGGACGGGCGCTTCCGCGACTTCATCGCGATCCCGAAGGCGAACGGATACCAATCGCTGCACACCGTGCTGTTCGGGCCCTACGGCTCGCCGATCGAGGTGCAGGTGCGCACCGAGGGCATGGACCTGATCGCCGAGCGCGGCATCGCGGCGCACTGGTCGTACAAGCACGGTGGCGAGGCGCCGAACAGCGCCCAGGCGCGGGCGCACGCGTGGATCGCGAACCTGGTCGAAAGCCAGCGCGCGACCGGGTCGTCGCTGGAGTTCCTGGAGAACGTCAAGGTCGACCTGTTCCCCGACGAGGTCTACCTGTTCACGCCGCAGGGCGACATCCTGTCGCTGCCGCGCAACGCGACCGCCATCGACTTCGCCTACGCGGTGCACACCGACGTCGGCAACCACGCGGTCGCCGCGCGGGTGGACAAGAAGCTGGTGCCGCTGCGGACCAAGCTGGCCAGCGGCCAGCGCGTGGAGATCATCACCGCGAAGTCGGCGGCGCCGAAGCCGCAGTGGCTGGAATTCGTGGTCAGCGGCAAGGCGCGGACCGCGATCCGCCACCAGCTCAAGAACCTCGAGCACGAGGACGCGGTGCAGGTCGGCCACCGGATGCTCGACCGCGCGCTCGAGCAGCTCGACACCTCGCTCGACCGGCTGCCCGCCGGGCGGATGGATGCCTACCTCGCGGAGCACCGGTTCCCGCGGCTGGAGGCGCTGCTGGCCGAGATCGCGCTGGGCAACCGCATGCCGGCGCAGGTCGCGCAACTGCTCGCGCGCCAGGAGGCCGAACCGGGCGCGCGCCCCGGCAGCGCGCCGCCGGTCGGCGACAAGCTGCTGATCACCGGCAGCGAGCGCGGCGTGGTCAGCTTCGCCAACTGCTGCCTGCCGATCCCCGGCGACGAGGTCATGGGCTACCACACGGCCGGCAAGGGCATCGTGGTGCACCGTCTGGATTGCCCGAACGTCGCGGACTACCGCAAGTCGCCGGAGCGGTGGCTCGCCATCGGCTGGGACCGCGAGGTGTCCGGCGACTTCCATGCCGCGCTGCGCATCGAGGTGGACAACCGCCCCGGCGTGCTGGCGCAGGTCGCCGCGTCGGTCGCGCAGGCCGAATCCAACATCGACGGCGTCGAATACCTGGAGCGCGACACCAACGTCGCGGTGATGCGCTTCTCGATCGAGGTCAGCGACCGCAAGCACCTGGCGGACGTGATCCGCCGCGTGCGCCGGCTCGGCACGGTGCACGGCGTGCAGCGGCTGTGACCGTGGGCTATCGTTCCGCCACGCCGCCACGGGACACGCCATGACACGCATCGCCATCCACACCGGGGACGCCCCCGCCGCCATCGGCCCGTACTCGCAGGCCGTGCGCAGCGGACGCACCGTGTACCTGTCCGGGCAGATCCCGCTCGACCCGGCGACCGGCGAACTCGCCGGAGGCGACTTCGAGGCGCAGGTGCGTCGCGCGTTCGACAACCTCGCCGCCGTCTGCGAGGCGGCGGGCGGTTCGCTGGCGCAGGTCCAGCGGCTGGGGCTGTACCTGACGGACCTGGGCCGGTTCGGCGCGGTCAACGCGGTGATGGCCGAGTATTTCGAGGCGCCGTACCCGGCGCGCTCCACCATCGGTGTCGCGGCGCTGCCGAAGGGCGCCACGTTCGAGGTGGACGCGATCCTCGCCATCGATTGATGCCTCGCGCGGCCCGACCCGCCCCCGCGCTGGCGCCGGTCGGCGAGGCGTCGCTCGCGACGCTTCCGGGCATCGGGCCGAAGGTGCGCGAGAAGCTGGCCGCGCGCGGCCTGTCCACGCTGCAGGACCTCTGGCTGCAGCTGCCGCGGCAATACGAGGACCGCACCTCGATCACCCCGATCCGCGCGCTGCAGCCGGGCGTGCCGGCGCAGGTGGAGGGCACGGTGGAGGCGGTCGAACGCGGCTTCCGCTACCGCCCGGTGCTGCGCGTGGCGATCGGCGACGCGTCGCGTGCCACGGTCGTGCTGCGGTTCTTCCATTTCCGCGCCGCGCAGGTGGCGCAGTTCGCGCCCGGCGCGCGGGTGCGCTGCTACGGCACGCCGCGGCCGGGGCAGCACGGGCTGGAAATCGTGCACCCGAGCTACCGCGTGCTGGGCGATCGCGACGAAGGCCTGGGCGACGCCCTCGACCCCGTGTACCCGGCGATCGAGGGGATCGGGCCGGCCACGCTGCGCCGCTTCATCGGGCTCGCGCTGGACCGCCTGCCGGACGACGGCACGCTGGAACTGCTGCCCGCCGACGCGCGCGACCGGCTCGGGCTGCCGTCGCTGCGCGACGCGCTGCTCGTGGTGCACCGCCCCCCGCGCGACGCGGACGTCGCGGCGTTGCTCGCCGGCACCCATCCCGCGCAGCGCCGGCTCGCACTGGAGGAGTTGCTGGCGCACCACCTGAGCCTGCGCCGGCAGCGCATCGCCCTGCAGCGGCATGGCGCGCCGGGGCTCGCCGGGTCCGGCCGGCTGGCCGAGCGGCTGCGCGCGTCGCTGCCTTTCGCGCTCACGGGCGCGCAGGCGCGCGTGTTCGAGCAGGTGCGCGCGGACCTCGCGCGGCCGCACCCGATGTTGCGGCTGGTGCAGGGCGACGTCGGCAGCGGCAAGACCGTAGTCGCGGCGCTGGCCGCGATGCTGGCGGTGGAGCAGGGCCGGCAGGCGGCGCTGATGGCGCCCACCGAACTGCTGGCGGCGCAGCACCTGGCCAACCTGCGCGGCTGGCTGGAGCCGCTGGGGATCCGGATCGCGTGGCTCGCCGGCAAGGTGACCGGCCGCGCGCGGGCGGGAGTGCTGGCGGAGGTCGCGGACGGCCGCGCCCAGGTCGTCGTCGGCACCCATGCGCTGATGCAGGAAGGCGTGGCGTTCGCCGACCTCGCGCTGTCCATCGTGGACGAACAGCACCGCTTCGGCGTGCACCAGCGCCTCGCACTGCGCGACAAGGGCCAGGCCGGCGGCCAGGTGCCGCACCAGCTCGTGATGACCGCCACGCCCATCCCGCGCACGCTGGCGATGACCGCGTACGCCGACCTCGACGTCTCGGTGATCGACGAACTGCCGCCGGGGCGCACGCCGGTCACGACCGTGGCGCTGGCCGCCGCGCGCCGGCCGGACCTGGTCGAGCGCATCCGCGAGGCGTGCGCCGAGGGACGGCAGGCCTACTGGGTGTGCACGCTGATCGAGGATCCCGGGGAAGCGGACGCGAAGCCCGGGCGCGTCGAGGCGCAGGCGGCGCAGCGCACCTGGGAGGCGTTGTCGGATGCGCTGCCGGGACTGCGCGTCGGCCTGGTGCATGGCCGCATGAAGCCGAAGGAAAAGGACGCGACGATGCAGGCGTTCAAGGACGGCGCGCTCGACGTCCTGGTCGCGACCACCGTCATCGAGGTCGGCGTGGACGTGCCCAACGCGTCGCTGATGGTCGTCGAGAACGCCGAGCGCCTGGGCCTGTCGCAGCTGCACCAGCTGCGCGGGCGCGTGGGGCGGGGGAACGCAGCGTCCAGCTGCGTGCTGCTCTACCAGCCCCCGCTGTCGGCGGTGGCGCGGCAACGGCTGGACATCCTGCGGCGGACGCACGACGGGTTCGTCATCGCCGAGAAGGACCTCGAGTTGCGCGGGCCCGGTGAACTGCTCGGCACGCGCCAGACCGGCCTGGCCGCGTTCCGCCTCGCGGACCTGTCCCGCGACGCGGCGCTGCTGCCCGTCGTCCGCGAACTGGCGGACCGCCTGCTCGAACGCGAGCCCACCGTCGCCGACGCGCTGGTCACGCGCTGGGTGGGCGGCGCCGCGCGTTACGCGGCTGCCTGACGCATTCATTCCGTCGGGATCGCACGGCGCGCCAAGGGCGCGTGAAATGCGGCGATTTCCAGCGTCCGCGGCTCAGTGCGGGGTCAGGCGGCCGCGCCGATGCTCCCGTCGTCCCCCACGACAAGGAGCACCCCATGAAGACACGCCACCTGCTGACCGTCGCCCTGTGCACCGCGCTCGCCGCGCCGGTCGCGTCCGCGCAACTGGTCGACCGCGGGCGCCGGATCGCGCCGCCGGTTCCCCAGGTCGATCGCGCCGTGGAGCGCACGATGGATCGCGTCGACCGCATGCGCGAGCGCGAGGCCGAGCGCGCCGCCGAGGCCCGGGCCGAGGCCGATGCCGCCGCGCACTCGCGGGTCGCCGTCGACGACACCTGGGTCGCGCTCGACGTCGACGCCGATGCGCGGTTGAGCGCGGAGGAAGTCGCCGCCGACGCCACGCTTTCCGCCGCGTTCCTCGAGCTCGACGCCGACGGCGACGGCTTCCTGGACGACGCCGAGTACCGCGCCCACCTGCAGGCACGGCATGTCGCCGAGGCCAGCGCGCGCGGCGCCGCCAGCGCGGCGGTGCATTCCACCGCCGCGACCCGCGGCACCTGGGCCGACCTGGACGTCGACGCGGACGGGCGCATCAGCCTCGACGAGGCGACGGTGGATGCCGGGTTCGATGCGGCGTTCGGCGAGATGGACACCGACGCCGACGGGTTCGTCAGCGAGGCGGAGTACCGGGCCTACGCTCAGGCGCGCCTCCAGCCGCGGTAGATCGCGGCCCCGGCCAGCAACGCGACACTCGCGGCCAGCAGGTTGCGCGGTGTCGCGCTGGCCAGCAGCGCCGTCGACAGCACCAGGGCCGCGACCGGGATGAGCGGTCCGCCGGGCAGCACGAGGCCGCCGCCGCGCCTGCGCAGCACCAGCACGGCCGCGGCCGTCGTGATGTACGTGCACAGCCGGGCCACGACCGAGAGCAGCGCGAGCTGCACGAACGACCCGGTCAACGCGAGGGCCAGTGCCGCGACCGCGAGCAGCGCGATCGCCGCGGCAGGCGTGCGGTAGCGGGGATGCACCCCGGCCAGCGCGCGCGGGCCGAAGCCGTCCGACGCCATCGCGTGCAGGTAGCGCGGGCCGAGCAGCATCGTGTTGTTCGCCGTGCCGAGGATGGACACCGCGGCGCCGGCGGTCAGCACCCAGGCGAGCGGCGCGCCGCCGAAACGGGCGGAGGCATCCGCCAGCGGCGTCGCCGACGCCGCGAGGCCCGGCAGGGTCGCCAGCGCGACCCACTGCACGGCGGCATAGGGGGTGGTGACGAGCAGGATCATCGACAACAGCGCGAACGGCACGTCGCGCCGCGGGTTCCGGTATTCGCCGGCGGCGGCCGGCATGTTCTCGAATCCCGCGTACGCGAACAGCAACAGCAGCGCGGCGCGCCCCAGGTCGGCGGGCGGGATGTCGGCGAATGCGATCCCGTCCAGCGGCGCGCCGGCGGACATCGCGCCGGCCGCGAGCGCGCCGAGCACCACGAACAGCACCAGCGGCAGCAGCTTCGCCACGGCCAGCGCCGCGGCGGTGCGCGCCGCGCCCCGCACGCCGAGGATGTTGAGCCAGGCGAGCGCCACGATCGCCGCGGTGGCGATGCCCGCGCGTCCCGCGTCCGTGCCGGCGACGGGCCAGAAATGGCCGAGCGCCGCCGCGAGTCCGTTCGCCAGCGCCGCCGCGGTGGCGACCCGGGTGAGCAGCAGCATCCAGCCGACCTCGAAGCCGACGAAGGGCCCGAACGCTTCGCGCGCGTACAGGTAGCCGCCGCCGGGACGGTCGAAGTGGCTGGCGGCCTGCGCATAGCACAGCACCAGCAATGCGACCGCCAGTCCCGCGAGCAGGACCGCCCAGACACTGGCGGGCCCGAGCAGCGCCGCGGCCGCGGCGGGCAGCAGGTAGATGCCGCTGCCCACCACGTCGTTGATCGACAGGCCGACGAGCTGCCAGCGACCGACCGGGCGGGCCGTCGCCGCGTCGGCGACGACGGCGGTCACGGGTTCGTCGATGGGCGTCGTGCTCATGCTGCGCGGAACGTAGCACGCGTGCTCCAATGGGGCATGGACCCCCACGCCCCCATTGCGCTGGTCGGCTTCGACGGCGACGACACCCTGTGGCGCAGCCAGGATTTCTACGACGAGGCGCAGGCCACGTTCGAGCGGATGCTCGGACGCTACGTGGACCTGGGCGACGCGCGCGTGCAGGAACGGCTGTACGCGGTCGAGAAGGGCAACATCGCGTTCTTCGGCTACGGCGTGAAGGGCATGGTGCTGTCCATGATCGAGGCCGCCGTCGAACTCACCGGCGAGCGCATCGCGGCCGCGGACGTGCATCGCATCGTCCGGATGGGCAAGGAACTCCTGCGCCACCCGGTCGAGCTGCTGCCCGGGATCCGCGACGCGGTCGAGGCGGTCGCGCGCGACCACGACATCGTCCTGGTCACCAAGGGCGACCTGTTCCACCAGGAGCAGAAGGTCCGCGACTCGGGCCTGGCGGACCTGTTCGGCCGGATCGAGATCGTCAGCGAGAAGGATCCGCAGACCTACCTGCGGTTGCTGCGCGAGTTCGACCTCCCGCCGGAACGGTTCGCGATGGTCGGCAACTCATTGCGGTCCGACATCGCGCCGGTGCTGGCGATCGGCGGCTGGGGCGTGCACATGCCGTACCACGCCACCTGGGTGCACGAGATGGAAGCGGAGGTGCCGGCGGACGCGGCGCGATTGCGGACCGTGTCCGCGGCGGGCGAACTGCCCGGTGCGATCAGGGCGCTCGGCGGGGCCTAGCGGTGTTCGACGTCGGCGACGGCCGGGGCGAGCTGGAAGCTGCGCGCCATGTCGTCGTTGAGCGTCTCCGCGAACCAGGTGATGCCCAGCACGTAGATCCCCAGGAACGCCGCGCCGACGAGGGCCACCACCGTGCGTCGCCGGCGCCTGTCGGGGGACGCGTGCCGGCGGGTGTCGTGGCGGGGGTGGGCGTGGGCGGCGGTGGCGTTCATGGCAGGAACGGTAGGACCGCGGCCGTCATGGCGCCGTGCAGGTTCCGCGCCGCCGACGGCATCCGTTCAGGCAACCCGCGCGGCGATCCGGTTTAGGCTTGGCGCATGGCGGGCGTGCGCACCGGATGGATCGGGCTGCTGCTGGCGGGGGGACTGCTCCTGGCCGGCGGCATCGCGCGCGCGCAGTCGGACGGGACCGCGGCGTTCGCGTTCGGGTCGGCGCCGCGCACCGGGGACGCCACCATGGACGCCCGGCTGGCGGACATGAACCAGTACGGGGACCGCTACCGCGAGGCCTTCGTCGACGAACTCGTGCGCTACCACGCGGCGCCTCGCGCGCTCGCCGGCGCGCTGCTGGCCGACGAGCGCTGGGCGCCCGGCGACCTGTACTACGCCTGCACGCTGGCCGAGGCGGTCGGGCGTCCGTGCCGCCACGTGATCGAGCGCTGGCGCGAGGCGCACGCCGACGGGTGGGAAGCGGTCGCGACGCAGCTTGGCGTCCCCACGGGGTCGGCCGCGTTCGAGCGCATCGCCGCGGGCATCGAGGCGAGCTACGTCCGCTGGGGGCGGCCGCTGCCGGTCGTGGCGCCTGCAGCGCCGGCGGTCACGCCAGCGGATGGGCCATCGTCGTCATCAGGGCGTTCTCCGCCTGGCGGGAATCCAGGCGCGTGAACTGCACGACGACGGGGACGTCGCTCTCGACGACGCTCGCATAGGGCGTGTCGCGCGGGATCGGCTCGGGATCGGCGAACGCGTTGTAGCGGAAGTGGCGGGTGCGCCCGGGCGGCACCTCGAACCGGTAGGGCCCCACGGGATCGCGATCCTCGTAAAACACCGTCACCTCGATCCGCGCGGGCCGGTCGCCGGTGTTGAGCACGCAGAAGGTCTCGTGGCTTTCCATCGCCGGGCCTTCGCCGGTGCTGGTGCCCGGGATGTAGCCCTCCGCGATGGCCCAGCGGCGGTGTCCGATGCCGTCCATGGCGGCACCCTCCGGCATCGCGGGTGCATGCGACGTCATGGTGCGCCGCCGCGGATGGGATAATCGCGGCCCGCACGTGGCGAGGCGCCTTCCCTTGGCAGCGATTTCACCGCCGGTGGCCGCGGACGCGATCCGGCTGTCCGTCGCCCCGATGATGGACTGGACGGACACCCACTGCCGGGTGTTCCACCGGCTGCTCGCGCCGCATGCGCGGCTGTACACCGAGATGGTCCATGCGAACGCGGTGATCCACGGCGATCGCGCGCCCCTGCTGGCGATGGACGCGTCGGAGCATCCGGTCGCATTGCAGCTGGGGGGCAGCGAGCCCGCGCTGCTCGCCGAGGCCGCGCGCATCGGCGCCGCGCACGGGTTCGACGAGGTGAACCTCAACTGCGGCTGCCCGTCGGACCGCGTGCAGGCCGGGCGCTTCGGCGCCTGCCTGATGCGCGAGCCGGGCCTGGTCGCCGCGTCCGTGTCCGCCATGGTGGCCGCGTGCGACGTCCCGGTGACGGTCAAGTGCCGGCTGGGCGTGGACGACGACCACGACTTCGAGCGCTTCCGCGCGTTCGTGGACGCGGTCGCCGACGCGGGCTGCCGCACGGTGGTCGTGCACGCGCGCAACGCCTGGCTGAAGGGGCTCAGCCCGAAGGAGAACCGCGAGGTCCCGCCGCTGCGCTACGACTGGGCGTACCGGCTGAAGCAGGAGCGACCCGGCCTGCAGGTCGTGGTCAACGGCGGCATCGCGACCCTGGAGGAGGCGACCGCGCACCTGGACCATGCGGACGGCGCGATGCTCGGGCGCGCCGCGTACCACGATCCGTACCTGCTGCACCGGCTCGACGTCGCCTGGTGGGGCGGGACCCTGCGTTCGCGCGCGGCGCTGCTGCGGGGATTGCGTCCCTACGTGGAGCGGGCGCTGGGGCAGGGCGTGCACCTCAAGCACGTCGTCCGCCACGTGCTCGGGCTGTTCGCGGGCGAGCGTGGCGGGCGCGCGTTCCGCCAGGTGCTCAGCGAGGGCGCGCACCGCCCGGGCGCGGACTGGTCGCTGGTCGAGCGCGCGCTGGCGCACACCGAAGCCGGTGCCGCCGACGGCGCGCGCAGCGCCGCATGACCGCGCCCGGCCTCGTCACGCGCGACCTCGATGCGTTCTTCGCGGCCGCGCGCGCGACAACGCCGGACTTCGGCGCGCCCACCGCGCGGGCCGCATTCCTCGTGTCGCCCGACGGCTTCCGCCTGGCCGGCGAGTCGGCCAGGGACAACCGCTACATGGCCGGGGCCGCCGACTTCGACGCCGCACGCGCCGCCGGGGAGCATCGCGAGCTGCACCGCGCCCTGTCCGCCACGCTGCCGACGGTCTGCTTCCCCGGCGATCCCGAAGCGCCCGACGGCCTGTTCCCCAACAACGTCTTCGCCACCGTGCCGGGGCGCTACGTGGTGGGCCGGATGCGCCACCCCGTCCGGCAGCGCGAGGCCGCGCGCGCCGACCTGCGCGGGTTCTTCCGCGACGTGCTCGGCTACCGCGAGGTCGACCTGTCCCGCCAGGCCCACCCGTGCGAACTGACCGGCGCGATGGTCGTGGACCGCATGCGGGGGCTGGGGTACTGCGGCCTGTCGGAGCGCTGCGACGCGGAAGGCGCGCGCCTCGTGCACGAGGCGCTCGGGCTGCGTGCGACCCTGCTGTTCGACCTCGCGCCGGGCGAGTACCACGCCAACGTGGTGCTGGCGATCCTGGCCGGCCGCGCGGTGGTCGCCTGCCCGGACGGTTTCGCCGACGCCGCGGTGCCGGCCGCCATCGCGGCGTTCCATGCCCCGCACGCGCTCCTGCTGTCGCCCGCGGAGAAGGCCGCGTTCGCGGGCAACGCCATCGCTTTCGGCGACGAGGCCTGGATGAGCCGGCGCGCGGCCCGGGCCCTGTCCCCGGGACACCGCGAGGCACTCGCACAGGCGGGGTTCACCCTGCGCAGCGTGCCGCTGGACGCCATCGAGGCCGCCGGGGGCTCGCTCCGCTGCTGTATCGGCGAGATTTTCTAGTCCCCGGGCGCCGGAAAAGTTCAGACCGGATTCACTGCCTCGTCACGAGAATGCCCCCCGTCCAGCCGCAACCGGGTATGTTGTCGCGTCATGTCCCCCACGCTCCGCCACGTCCCAGCCCTCCTCGCCCTCGCCCTCGCGATGGCGGCGCCGCTGGACGCGTCCGCGCAGCGCCGCGGGGCGCCGCCGCCGGAGCCGACCGAGGGCACCGACCACCGTGCGCTGTCCGATGCGGTGCGCCGGGTGGAGCGCGCGACCAACGGCCAGGTGCTCAGCGCCGAGCGCGTGCAGTTCGACGGCCGCGACCTGAGCCGCGTGAAGGTCATCGACGATCGCGGTCGCGTCCGGGTCTACTGGGACGATCCGCAGCAGACGCGTCGCCCCGAGCGCGAGGCCGACCGCGCGCGGCGCGATGCGCGTGGCGAACGGGCCGAACGCGTGGACGTGCCACGCCGCGTGGAGCCGCCGCGGCGCGCCGAGCCACCGCACCGTACACGCCGCCACGACGGGGCCGCATTCAACCTTTGACGTACGTGGCCATCCGGCCGCCCGGTTCTTGACGCGATCCTGGAGTGACCGATGCGAATCCTGCTCGTCGAAGACGAAGCCCCCCTGCGAGAGACGCTCGCTGCGCGACTGAAGCGCGAAGGCTATGCCGTCGACGCCGCACAGGACGGCGAGGAGGGCATGTACATGGGTCGCGAGGTGCCGTTCGACCTCGGCATCATCGACCTGGGCCTGCCGAAGATGTCCGGCATGGAGCTGATCAAGTCGCTCCGTGACGAGGGCAAGAAGTTCCCGGTGCTGATCCTGACCGCCCGCTCGAGCTGGCAGGACAAGGTCGAGGGGCTGAAGACCGGCGCCGACGACTACCTGGTCAAGCCCTTCCACGTCGAGGAGCTGCTGGCGCGCA
>CAMLHR010000003.1 GCA_946479915.1 uncultured Lysobacter sp. | reverse complement strand
ATGGCGAGCACCGCGGCCTCCTCCCCCGCCGCGAGGCATTGCTCGATCGCGCGTCCGAACAGGCCTTCGTCGTCCGGAAGCGCCCCGAGGTGGAACCGCGCGTCCAGTTGCACGACCGTTGCCAGGCACCGGGTGGAGGGCGTCGGCTCGCCGGCAAGGACCTCGTCCGCGTACGACAGCGCGAGCTGGTGCTGGCCAAGCTGGCTGTAGAGCAGCGCCGCGGAGTAGCCACCGCGGTTCTGCGCGGCCTCCAGGCGTTCGCCGAGGGCGGCGCCCGGGGATTGCGCCATGGCCGGCGACAGATCCAGCGACAGGACCAGCGACAGGACCAGCGACCCGGGCAGCAGCCAGCGGCGAACCGCGGCGAAAGGCCTGGCGGGCGCGTCAGGTCGGCTGGGCGGCAAGCCCCTGTCCCCCGTTCGGCGTGCGTTGGCGGTCCATGTCGCCGTTGTAGACACAGACCAGGTTCCGGCCCCGGTGTTTCGCCACGTACAGCGCCTGGTCGGCATGGGACAGCAGGCGGCTGAGCGTGTGGCCGGACAGCTTCGTGTCGGTGACGCCGAAGCTGGCGGCCAGCGGGAAGTCATGACCGCTGCCGGAGGTCTCGATGGACGCGATGCGCGTCCGGCACTGTTCGGCGACCCGCCCCGCGGCGGACGCGTCGCACCCGGGCAGCAGGATCGCGAACTCCTCCCCGCCCAGGCGCCCGATGTGGTCCACGCGCCGACACAGCCCCCGGCACGCGAGCGCGACCTGCTCGAGGACCCAGTCGCCGGTGACGTGGCCGAAGGTGTCGTTGATCTTCTTGAAATGGTCCAGGTCGAACATCACCAGGGCCACCGGGTCGGCGGAACGCTGGAAGGCCTGCAGGCACTGTTCGGCCTGGAGCAGGAAATGCCGGCGGTTCTCCACGCCCGTCAGCGAATCGACTTCCGCCAGCTGGCGCAGCGAGTTGTGGCGGCGGGTGACGCGCCACGCCCAATAGCCGATGGTCGCCAGCAGGAACACCAGCAGCGCGATCAGCAGCCGCGTGTTCTGCGCGGCCTGCTCGCTCACCTGCTGCTGCAGCGTCAGCACCTGGTTCTGCCGGTCGAGCAATTCGATCTGCTGGTTCTGCTGCTGGGTTTCGCGGCGAACGATCTGGTAGGCGAACTCGCGGGCCTTGACGTCGTTGAGGTACGCCTTGTCGGCCTCGGCATACCGGCGATAGTGATACAGCGCCGCGGGCGCATCCCCTTCCGCCTCCGCGATCTCGTACAGCACGCGATGCGCGGTGGTGAGGGGCAGCAGCGCGGTTTCCCCGGTCGCCTGGGCGACGGCGCGGTTCGCATGCTCGCGCGCTTCCGCCAGGTCCCCGCGGGCCAGCAGCCAATCCGCGAGTTCGGAATGCACCTCGGTCACCAGCCGCGGGTAGCGTGTTTCCTCGATCGACTCGAGATGCTCCCTGAGGTAGGCGATCGCCTCCGACGCCCGTCCGGTGCCTTCCATTTCCGCCGCGAGCGAAAGGCGCGCGAGGTTGGCCACGAGCGGTTCGCCCGCGGCCAGGCACCGGTCGATGACCGCCTGCACGTCGGCTTCGGCGATGGCTGCGCCGGTCGCGAGCCGCGAGGCCTGCCGGAGCTGGGTGAACAGGCAGCGGTCGCGCTCCGACAGGGAGCCGGAGCGTTCCAGCAACTGGTCGAGGTCGCGGATGGCCAGCGCGTACTGGCCCACCTGGTAATACAGCCCCGCCGACGCGAACAGCGCCTGGCGCCTGACGTCGACGTCCTCCACCGATGGAAGGGCTTCGTGGAGCAGCTCGAGCTCGCGCAAGCCTTCGGCGAAGTGCCTGGACAGGCCATGGATGACGACGATCAAGGCGCGGGCCCGCACGCGCAGGGCCTCGTCGCCGGCATCCGTGGCAAGCCGTCGTGCGGCCGCGAGCGCATCGGTGTACCGCCCGCCGAACGCATCGGCATAGGCATGCAGGTATCCCAGGTGCTCGCGCTGGCCCGGCGTCGCCTGGTCCGCGGCGGCATCCAGTTCGTGCAGCAGCTCCGAGAACCGTGCCGGCTTCGCGCTCTTGACCTGCTCCGCTTCGTGCAACAGGACGTCGACGTGCACGGACGCCCCGGCCGGCCACGGCAGCATCGCGCAACCGAGCAGCATCCAGCAGAGGGCCGCAGGCAGGCGCATCACATGCCGCGTCAGTCTTTGTCCGGATCGGGCTGGGGTTCCTCGCGTGTCGGCTCGTCGCGACGCGGCGCATCGTCGTCGGGCGATTCCTCCGGCGTCATGATCGCGCACCACATCGCCGCCCGTCCGCCCAGCAACGCGTTGAGCGCGGTGGCATCGCGCCTGAGCAGCGCCTCGCGAGCGACATCGCCGACCTCGAGGTCCGCGACCGCGGACCGATAGTCGCCATCGGCCAGGCGGCCCGCGCCCAGCGACTCCAGAAAACCGATTACGTCTGACATTCCCCGTTCCCCCCGGAACCCGATCCTTCACTCGCCTCCAGCGCCTCCAGGCGCCGCAGGACCCCTTCGTTCCGCATCATCGGTGCCGCAGGCGGGATGGCCAGGGTCGACTGGAGCCCCAACGTCGCGTCGACCAGTCCCGCCAGCGGCATCCGCTCGATCCGCGCGGACGCGATGGGAAGCGTAGCAGCTTCGTAGACGATCACTTCATGCGCTGGCGGATACGTCTGGCAGAGCAATTCCACCAGCACCCTCCGCTGGGCCGTCCCGGTGGCCGATCGCGCCGTCGAACGATCCCCCGCGATCCCCACCTGCCAGAGGACGAGCCATGCCGTCGGATCGAATGCCCGGTGGTAGAACATGAACTGGCTGGCCTCGAAATGCTGGCACCCCACGGTGCCCGGATCGAAGCCCACGTCCGCATAGAGGCAGTCCGCGGCGGAGATCCCGGGCTCCATCGAAGCCTCCAGCCCTTCGGCCCGCGCCTGCGCGACCGCGCGATGGGGCACTTCCGCAAAGACACCCGGATGCCCGTAGAAGGCGCCGCAGACCCTGCGGCCGGCCCGCACCTCCACGAGCATGGCCTCGATCATCTCCCGGTAGCTCGCCCGACGCGGCTTTCCCTTCGCCGACCCGTCTCCGTAGTACGGCTGCAGGCTCCGCATGTCCGGGCGCAGGCGCTGCAGCCACAACTCCACCAGCGGATCCGACACGAGCCCGAAGACGACGTCGGCCTGCTCGATGTGGCCGCGGGCCCGGGGCGCCAGGTGCGCGCCGAGCATCATCCCCAGGCCGACACAGGCCAGGCTGCCGCCGGGGACATCGGGGCCGTCTCGCTCGATCGACACGACGCCCGGCCTGCCCGCCGGATCCGTCCGGAACCCGGCGGCCGCGAGGATGGCGGCCGGGGCGGCATGGTCCGGCCGGTGGCGGGCCCACAGGCGCCGCAGGCCCCAGCCCCCCGGGGCGAATGCGCGCGCCTTCACGGCGTCCACCAGTTCGCGCGCGAAACCGTTGCCCTGCATGTCGGGCAGCAGCATCACGCCGACCTCGACGTCTTCGCGGTCGGCGCCGTCGGCCACCAGGGCCAGCAGCCCGACCGGACGCCCCGTGGCCCTGTCGCACGCGGCCCATCGCCGCCCGCGGCCGGTGGCGTCGGCATTCATGCGCCTGGCGGCCAGGAAGGACCGCTTCGCGGCGGCCGGCGCGAGCGGCGGCCCGATCTGCGCCATCACCGCCGGATCGGCGTACAGCGCGCAATACAGCGCCTCGTCCCGATCCTGCAGCAGCCGCAGGTGCAGGCGTGGCGTGTCGAACTCACCCAGTTCCGCGAACGTCCCCATGCGCGCAGGCTAGCGCAGCGGTTCGGGCGAGCGCACGCCCTTGACGCGCGGTTGCGTAGCGTCGACGGCAGGACCCTCGCCAAAGGACGCACGCATGAAGATCCAGCTCAACACCGACCACACCGTGCAGTCGGACGATTCGGTGGCCCGGCACGTCGAAGCCATGGTCGAGCAGCACCTCGGCCGCTACGCGGAACAGGTCACGCGCATCGAGGTGCACTTGCGCGACGTGAATGCCGGCAAGGGTGGCGAGCGGGACAAGCATTGCCTGATGGAGGCGCGGCTGGAGGGCCGCCCGCCCGTCGCCGCGTCGGAGGACGCCGGGGAGCTCGCCGTCGCGATCGCCGGCGCGGCGAAGAAGCTGCACCGCGCCCTGGACAACTCGCTCGGCAAGCTGGGCCACTGACCCGGCGGGTCAGCCGGACGTGAGCCCGCGCCAGCGCGCCACGGCCGGCGGGATCCGGCCAGACACGTCCAGGTCCAGCGCGGCGTAGGCATCGAGCGCGTCGCGCACCGCGCGCGACACCGGCGTGGCATCCACCGGCGCGTCGAGCGCATCGGCATCGAGCATCGCGGCGCACCAGTCGTGCAGCCGGTCGGCGCGTGCGAGCAGCGCCTGGCGGAACCAGTCGCGTGCCGGCGCGTGGACCACGTGGCCGTCCTCCACGAGCCGCGCGCGGGACGCGTCCAGGAGGGCGGACGCGCCGCGGAACCATTCGCCGTGTCCGGCCGCCTCGCGCCGGATCGTGAGCGGTGCCGGCGCGTTGTGTTCGGCGATCGCGCGGCGCAACGAGAGTTCGAGCAGCGACGCCTCGCGCACGTGGTCGAGCTCGACCAGCCACGCGCGCGCCGGGTCGAAGCACTCGTACCAGCGGCGGTGCAGCGACTGCAGCCGGTCGAGCGGATCGCGCGAATGGCCGACCTTCAGCAGGTCCTCGTACGCGCACGGCGCGACATAGACGAAGCAGCGCCCGCGGCTCGGCACGACGGCGGGTCCACACTGCGGCTCAGCGCAGCTGGCTGTCCTTGCTGCCGCGCCGGTTGTAGCCGCTGGCGCCGAGCTGCTCGCGATCGGCCAGTTCCTGGCAGGCGATGCACAGGCGCACGCCGGGCACGGCCTTGCGCCGCGCCTCGGGAATCTCGGTGTCGCAGTCCTCGCAATGGCGCAGCCCGGGACCCGCACGCAACTGGCTGCGGGCGCGCTTGATCGCGTCCTTCACCGTCGCGTCGATCTGGTCCTGCACGGCGCCGTCGCCTGCCCAACCGGTGGCCATGCCCGCCTCCTCGCCTCGTCCTGCCCGCGCACAGGTTACCCGTCGTTCGCTGAAGCCCCGGCATCGGCGGACGCCTGCACGGGCGTGGCCGCCAGGTGCGTGCGCAGGAACCCCGCGACGCCTTCCCACAATGCGCGGACGTTCGCCTCGTCCGTCACGCCATGGCCCTCCTCGTCGAAGACCAGCCCGGTCACGGACCGTCCCGAGAGGTCGAACATCCGCGCGATCCGCCGGGCATGCTCGAAATCCACGCGCGTGTCCTCGCGGCCGTGCACCAGCATGACCGGCACCCGGATCGCCTCGTGCCGGTACAACGGCGACGTCTCCTGCATCGCCGCCAGGTCGACCTCCGGGTCGCCCATCAGCTTCTCCAGCTCTTCGCGACCCTCCTCGTTGCGCGCGCCGTCGCTGGCGGAGAACAGCAGGATCCGGTCGCTGACGCCTGCGATCGACACCACGCAGCGGAAGCGGTCCGGCCAGCGCGCGGCGGCGACCAGCGCCGAATACCCGCCGTAGCTGGCGCCCACGACGCACATCCGGTCGCCGTCGACCGGATGCCTCGCCAGCACCTGGCCGATGGCCGCGTCGATGTCGTCCTCGATCAGCGTGCCCCAGCTCCGGTAGCCGGCCTCGCGGAACGCGCGTCCATACCCTTCCGACCCGCGGAAATTGATGCGCAGCACGGCATACCCCTGCGACGCCAGGAACTGCACTTCCGGGTCGAAATGCCGGCGGTCGGCGACGCCAATCGGCCCGCCGTGCGGCATGACCACCAGCGGCCTGCGGCCCTCGCCCTCGGGCAGCGTCAGGAACGCCTCCATCGCCAGGCCGTCGCTCCCCTCGAACGGCACGACCATCGTCGGCGCGAACGCGTAGTCCGCCAGCCACGGCCGGCTTTCCTCGAGCAGCATGGCCCGGCCCGCGACCGCGTCCAGGTAGTACAGCCGCGACGGCTGGTTGCCCGCGTCGACCCACAGGACCGACCGGCTGCCGTCGCGGCTGCGGTCGACGACCGCGACCGTCTGGCCGGGGAAGGCCTCCTCCAGCAGTTCCGCGATGTGCTGGTCGGCCTCGTCGAAATACGTGCTGACCAGCTGGCCCTGCTCGTAGTGGGTGACGCCGATCGGCCGGCGGCGGTCGCCGTAGATGACCGAGGTCACGTCCACGCCGGGCCGGGAGAACAACGTCCCGGTGATGCGCCGCGCGGCGATGTCGTAGACGACCAGGTCGCGCTGGCCGCGGTCCTCGTCCGTCAACCCGTAGATCAGGGACGCGTCGTGCGAGATCCCGACCGGGACGAAGCCGAGCTCGTCGGTGAGGACCAGGACGTCCTGGAACGCGCCATCCCGCCCCTGCATGAGGACGTATTCTCCGTCGCGGACCGTGATGGCCAGCCGGAGCGCACCGTCCGCATCGGTGAACCACTGGACGTCGTCGTCGACGCCGACGTTCAGCCGGTTCCGCATCCGCGGCTTGAAATCCCCGATCGCGGCCTCGCTGGAGATGTCCACGCGATGCACGCGCAGGTCGCCGTCGTCGGTGACGTGCTGGAAGAGGATGTGGTCCGGATCGTCGGGCAACGGGTCCAGCACCACGCCGTCGGTGTCGATCGTCCAGTAGCTGATGCTGCGCTTGCCGTCCGCGCCGCGCGGGGCGCGCACCACGCCAACGGAATGTTCGCCGAACAGGTCCATCGTGACCAGCAGCGCGTCGTCCCCCGACCATTGCAGCGATTCGTAGGCCAGCGCGTTCATCGCGATCCTGGAAATCGAACCGGCCTCGATGTCCACCAGGTCGACCGCCCAGGTTTCCTTCTCGCCGAGCGTCGCCTCGTGGTCCTCGGGGTCGAGCCGCAGTTGCATCGCCAGGAGCGTGCCGGACGGGTTGAGCGCGATGTCGGTGATGCGGCCCGGCCGCCACAGCGTATCGACCGGGATCGGCAGCGGTCCGGGCGCAGGGGGCGCCTCCAGGTCCAGGCTGGCCGGCGCCTCGTAGCCCGGGTGCCTGGCGAGCGCCTCCAGGTAAAACGCCGGGAACGGGTCCGGGTAATGGCCCGAATAGGCGAACGCGTGGCCGGCGAGGACCGCGGGGTGCTCCCGGGCCAGCCAGTCCAGTGCGGCGAGCGAGCGGTTGGGCACGGCGATCTCGGCCCGCCAGAGCGTCACCGGGCGGAACAGGAGGTCGCCCGCGTAGGTGATGCGCCCGGGCTCGACCTTGAAGTCGAACTCCGGGTCGTCCTCCAGTTCGTAGCGGAAGCGCTTCACGAGCTCGATCTCGCGCCACTCGTAGGTGCCGGCCGGCGCGATGTACAGCCGGTAGCTCAGCCCGGGATCGAGGCGCCGGAGCACGCCCGGGCCGAAGATCTTCCCGTCCTTGATCACCTTCACCGAATGCAGGGGCACGTTGGTGTCCACCGCGACCAGCACCAGGCCTTCGTCGGGATCGAGTTCGGGCACCTCGCCCGGATCCACCAGCTTCATCCGCGCGTGCGCCGGCGCCACGACGGCCACCGCCATCGCGACCGCGAAGATCGCGCCCCAACCCCGTCCAGCGTTCGATGTCCCCATGGCAAGGACCTTACCGTGACGAATGGCCTAGACAAAAAGGTCTAGACAACCCGGTCTAGGAGGCGTAGCGTCCACCCCACAGGAGGACCCATGCCCCGCAAGCCATCGCGCCCGCCCCGCCCCACGCCCGCCGAACTCGACCTGTTGCGGATCGTCTGGCGCCTGGGTCCCTCGACCGTCCGCGAGGTCCACGAGGCGCGGCTGCGCGAACGTGCCGACGCGACCTACGCCACCGTATTGCGGCTGATGCAGGTGATGCACGGCAAGGGACTGCTGGTCCGCGACGAGCGCGAGCGGTCCCACGTGTATGCGGCCGCGCACGCACGCGACGCGCTGCAGGCCAACCTGCTCGGCGAACTGATCCACAAGGCGTTCGCGGGGTCCGGCAAGGACCTCGTCCTGGCCGCCCTCAACGAACACGTCACCGACGCCGAGCGCGCCGAGATCCGCAAGCTCCTGGAGGACGACGACCATGCCTGATCCCGCGATGCTGGTGCCGGCGCTCGGCATGGCGCTGGTGCATTTCCTCTGGCAGGGCGCGGTCATCGGCTGCATCGCGGCCGTCGCGCTCCGCCTGTTGCGCGATGCCTCGCCGCAGGCGCGCTACGCGGTGGCCTGCCTCGCGCTGGCCGCCTGCGTGCTGGTTCCGCTCGCCGGACTGGCCGGGGCACTGGTGTCCCACGCCCCGCCCGCCATCGCGGTGGACGGCCTCGGCGCCCTGCAGGCGACCGCCGTCGGCCTCGACGGCAACGGCTTCAGCGCCTCGCTGGCGCCCTTCCTGCCGTGGATCGTGTCGGGCTGGGCGGCCGGCGCCTGCGCCCTGTCGCTGCGCATGGCGGTGGGACTGGGCTGGCTCCACGCGATGCGCAATGCGTGGCAACCGGCCGGAGCCGCCGCCTGGCAGCACCGGCTCGACCGGCTCGCCCCGGCCTTCGGCCTCACCCGCCGCGTGGCGCTGCGCCTGGTGGACCGCCTCGAGACGCCGGCCTCCGCCGGCTGGCTGCGCCCCGTCGTGCTGCTGCCCGCCGCCGTCGCCGCCCGCCTGCCCGTCGACCTGGTCGAGGCGTTGCTGGCGCACGAACTCGCGCACATCCGACGCCACGACTACCTCGTCAACCTGCTGCAGGGGATGGCGGAGGCCGCGCTGTTCTTCCACCCGGTGACCTGGTGGCTGTCGCGCCGGATCCGCATCGAACGCGAGCAGGTCGCCGACCGGCTGGCAGTCGCGGCGACCGGGGATTCCCGTCGCCTCGCCGTCGCCCTCGCCGAACTCGCCACGCTGCAGGCGGAAGCCCGCGCCGCGGCCACCCTCGCCTGTCCCCACCTCGCCCAAGCCGCCCACGGAGGCCAGCTCATGTCGCGCATCCAGTCCCTCGTCCAGCCCGGTCGCCGCGCGACCGGCGGTCCCCTCGTCCTGCCGCTGGCGGGCCTCGTCCTCGCGGGTGTCGCGCTGTACGCCCAGGCGCAAACGCCCGCGACCACGACCCCGGCACCCCCGCCCGCGCCCGCGGCGACGCAGGAACCGCTCGCCCAGGCCAGGCTCGCCCAGGCCACGCCCGCCCCGGCCGCCGTGCCCGTCCCGGCCGTCCACCAGGGGCCGGTGCTGCCGACGCCGCGGCCCGCGGCCACCCGTCGCATCGGCGAGGTGCAGTCGATCAGCCGCGACGGCGGACGCGAGACGCTGCGCTTCGACATCGATGGCCGCAACTACGTCATCGACGATCCCGCGACGGTCGCAAGGGCCCGCGCGGCATGGCGCGACTTCGAGGACTTCGGGCCGCGCATGGAGGCCCTGGCCGCGCAGATGGCCGGCCATGGCGAAACGATGGCGGCCATGCAGGCCCGGATGGGCGCGCTGCACGCCGCCCGTGCCGCGTCGCCGGACATCCACGAGGCGGCGGCGCGCCTGGCCGCGGTGGCCCTCGAGCAGCAACAGCTCGCGCTCGAACAGGCCGCGCTCACCGTGCGCATGGCGGGCGCGAGCGACGCCGAACGCGAGGCGCTGGACGCGAAGCTGGAGGCGCTGGACCGGCAGATGGAAGTGCTCGACCGGCGCATGGAGCAGGAGGACGCGCAGGTGGACGCCGCCTCGCGCGCACTGGAGGAAGCGCTCGCGCCGCTCGAGGCGCTGGGCCGCGAGATGGAGCTGGCGGCCGCGCCGATGGAAGCGCTGGGCGAACGGATGGAAGCGATCGGCCGCCAGCAGGAGGAAGCCGCGCGCGTGGCCGAGGCGCGGATGCGCGAGGTCATCGCCGATGCGATGGCGCGCGGCGTGGCACGCCCGGCGACCGACGACCGCCCGTAGGGGCGCTGCGATCCGCCGTGGACTCCGCGGTCACGGCGGATCGGGGAACGTGCGCGGCAACCGACCCCGGAGCCACGCCATGCGCAAGACCCCCGCCCTGTTGATCGCCTGTGCCGTCGCGCTGTCCGCGGCGGCCTGCGCGCCCGGCGACGATGCCGCCGTCGACCCGGCCGCCGCGCCCGACCCGAACGTCGGCCCCGTCGACCTGCCGCCCCCCGTGCCCGCGCCGGAGCCGGTGCAACCGGCCACCGTGCCCGCGCCGTTCCAGGGCACATTCGCCGCCGACGCCGCGGCCTGCGACGCCCCTGGCGACCCCAGCCAGCTGACCATCGGCAGCGAGACGATCACCTTCCACGAGAGCACCGGCCCGATCACCGCGGTCGAGACGGTCGGCGATGACGTCACCCTCACCGCCAGGCTCACCGGCGAGGGCGAGACCCGCGACGCGACCTACCGGTTCGGCCTGTCGGAGGACGGCAACACGCTGACCGACCTGGACGGCGCGATGACCCGCGTGCGTTGCCCGGAACCCGACGCCGAACCCGCGACCGAAGGCGCCGCCTAGTCGTCCAGGAACTTCGGCACGGCGATGCGCAGCCCCTTGCCGGGCAGCGCCATGAGCGTGGACGTGCCGTGCGCGACCAGTTCGCCGCCGTCCTCGTAGACGCTGGCCTCGGCATAGCTGACCTGTCGCCCCGCGCGCAGGCACCGGCCTTCCGCGCGCAGGTGCCCGTCCCGCACCGGGCGGAGGTAGTTGAGCTTCAGGTCCACGTTCACCAGGCCCGCGTCCTCGGGCAGCCGCAGGAACGCCGCCCAGAACGTCGCGGTGTCGACCAGCGTCGCCAGCACGCCCCCGTGGACGATGCCGAACGGTTGCAGGTGCCTGCGCGACAGCGTCAGGTCGATGCGGCAGCGGTCGAACTCGAGGTCGACGAGTTCCATGCCCACCAGATGGGGAAACGGCGCCTCGCCGACGCCGTTGCGGAGCATCGCCACGTACTGCGGGTTCGGTTCCATGGACTCAGTATGCGCGACGCAGCCAGTTGTGGGCGCGGGTCGCGGCGACCGCGCCATGGCCCATGGCCACGCTGATCTGGTCCAGCCCGTCCACGATGTCGCCGGCGCAGTAGAGCCCCGGGACCTCGGTGCCCAGCGGCGCGGTCGCGGGCACCGCGCCGGCGTCGTCCACTCCCACGCCGAGCATCACCGCCAGTTCCGTGCGCTGGCGGGTGCCCAGCGCGGGATAGACCACGTCGTAGGCGAGCGTCGCGTGGTCGCCTTCGAGCTGGACTTCGAACCGGTCGGCCCGCGGGCGCAGGGCGGCGACCGCACGCTCCTCGATCGCGATGCCGGCGGCCTGCAGTTCCCGTCGCTGCGCCTCTTCCAGTTCCGGCATGTCCATCGGCACCAGCGCGATGTCGTCGCTGTACTGGCGCAGGAACAACGCCTCGCCGGCGCCGGACGCGTCGCACCCGATCACCGCGATGCGATCGCCCGTATGCTCGTAACCGTCGCAGACCGGGCAATAGCGCAGCACGCCGTCGCCAATGGCGGCTTCGTGCACGTCGCGCGGTAGCGGCAGCTCGTTGAGGTACAGGCCGGTGGCGAGCACCAGGGCGCCGGCGCGGAACGTGCGGCCGCCGGCTGCCTCGAGCAGGAAACCGTCGCCGTCGCGGCGCGCGGCGACGACTTCCGCCTCGAGGATCCGCGCCCCGTAGCGTTCCGCATGTTCGGCCATGCGCGCGACCAGTACCGGCCCTTCCACGCCGTCCGGGAAACCGGGCACGTTGTGGGTCTTCGGGATCCGCAACGCGCGCGACTGGCCGTCGTGCAGCACCAGCACCCGCCGGCGGAAGCGCGCGAGGTAGAGCGCGGCCGACAGCCCGGCCGGCCCCCCGCCCACGACGATGCACTCGAACGTTGTGTCCATGGCACCATCGTGCCGGTGCCACGCGCATGCGTGGCGTCAGGGCCGTGTCGGTCGGACCCGGAACGCGAGGCTGATTCGCGGGCCGACCTCGCCGCGGACCTTCGGGATGCCGTGCTCGTGCGTCAACTGCGCGGCATGGCTCATCACCAGCAGGCTGCCAGGGGCAAGGTCGACGTTCACCGGCGTGCGCGGCGGCTGCTTCGGCCGGATCACCATGCGCCGTTCGGCGCCCAGCGACAGCACCGCGATCGGATGCCCCGGCGTGATCATGTGCAGCTTGTCGCCGTGCGGGGCGACGCTGTCGCGCCCGTCGCGATACCAGTTCAGCCCGACGCTGTTGAACGGTTCGCCCAGCGCGGCGCGCACGTGGTCCGCGATCTCGCCGAGCGGCGCCGGCAGCGCCGGGTCCTCCAGGCGGTACGCCGCGAGCAGGCGCGGCACGTCCACCACCCGGTCGTACATCGGCCGGCGCATCGCCTTCCAGTCGACGCCGTCGCGCACCTCGGCGAACCAGCGCTCCGCTAGCGTTCCGGGGACGACTGCGGGCAGGTAGCGCGCGCCACCCTCCGCGTCCTCGAACAGGACCTGCGGACCGGGCGCGAAGAACCCTGGCTGGAAGTTGGCCGGCATCCCGCACAGATGGGGTCACATTGACGTCCTGCCAACCGATGCGGGAGCACCCTGCCCCTTCGTTTCGAAGGAGCACCGCCATGAGCAACCGCGACCGTGAACACAACCCGGACAAGGGCAAGAACTACGGCCAGGGCCTGGCAGGCATCTCGGACAAGGACCGTCGCGACCTGGTCGGCGAGGACCCGGTCCGCAACGACCACATCAGCGAGCGCGCCGCGGACAGCCGGCCGGAAGGCGAGGAAGGCCGGTCTCAGTCCTCGAGTTCGGACCAGCGCCGGTAGGCCGTTTCCAGGTCTGCCTGGGCGTCGGCGAGCGTCGTCGTATCGGCCGCGATCGCCGCGCCGTCGCGCTGGTACCAGGCGGGGTCCGCCATCGCGGCCGTCATGGCGGCGATGCGGGCCTCGAGGATCTCGATGCGTGCCGGGAGCTGCTCGAGCTCGCGCGCATCCTTGTAGCTGAGCTTGCGCCTCGCCGGCGCGACGGGGGCCGGTGCGGCCGGTTTCTCCTGAGGCACGGCCCTGGGCGCGTCCGTAGCCGGCGACGCGACGCCCCGCTGCCGTTCCCAGTCGCTGTATCCGCCCACGTACTCGCCGACGGACCCGTCGCCTTCCATCACCAGCGTGGACGTCACCACGTTGTCAAGGAACTCGCGGTCGTGGCTGACCAGCAGCAGGGTGCCCGCGTAGTCGCCGAGCAGTTCCTCCAGCAACTCGAGCGTCTCGACGTCCAGGTCGTTGGTCGGCTCGTCCATCACCAGCAGGTTCGAGGGTTGCGAGAACAACCGCGCCAGCAGCAGCCGGTTGCGCTCGCCGCCTGACAGCCGCGTGATCGGCGCCCGCGCACGCTCCGGCGTGAACAGGAAGTCCTGCAGGTAGCCGATCACGTGCTTCTGGCGGCCGTTGACGGTGACGCTCTCGCGACCCTCGGCCACGTTCTCGATCGCGTTCCAGTCCTCGCGCAGCGTGGCGCGCTGCTGGTCGAAGTAGGCGACCTGCAGGTTGCTGCCGACGCGGATGCTGCCCGAGGTGGGTGCGAGTTCGCCCAGCAGCAGGCGCAACAGCGTCGTCTTGCCGCTGCCGTTCGGGCCGACAAGTCCGATCCGGTCGCCACGCAGGATGGTCGTGGAGAAATCGCGCACCACTGGCGTTCCGCCACCGTAGGCGAACGCCACGTCCTTCGCCTCGATCATCTTCTTCCCGGACGCTTCCCCCTGCGCCGCCTCCATGCGCACGTTGCCGGCGAGGTCCCGTCGCTGCGAGCGCTCCACCCGCATCGCCTCCAGCCGGCGTACCCGGCCCTCGTCACGCGTGCGGCGCGCCTTGATGCCCTGGCGAATCCACGCTTCCTCCTGGGCCAGCAGCTTGTCGAAGCGCGCGGCCTCCTGGGCCTCGGCGTTCAACCGCTCCTCGCGGCGGCGCAGGTAGTTCGCCCAGTCGCCCGGCCAGCTCGTGACCCGGCCGCGGTCCACCTCGACGATCCGGGTGGCGAGCGCGCGCAGGAAGCGCCGGTCGTGGGTGACGAACACCAGCGCCCCGTTCCAGGCGAGCAGGAGGCCTTCCAGCCAGTCGATGGCCGCGATGTCGAGGTGGTTGGTCGGCTCGTCCAGCAGCAGCACGTCCGGCGCCGACACCAGCGCGCGCGCCAGCAGCACGCGACGCTTCAGGCCGCCGGAGAGGCCTGCGAACGCGGCGTCGCCGTCCAGACCGAGCCGCTGCAGCGTCTCTGCCACGCGCTGGTCCAGCGACCAGCCGCCCGCGTCCTCGATCCGCGCCTGCACGCGTGCGAGCGCATCGGTGTCCACCACCGCGGCATGGCTGAGGTGGTGGAATTCCGCGAGCCAGGCGCCGACTTCGCCGAGGCCGCCCGCGACGACGTCCCAGACGTCGCCTTCCGCGCCCGCGGGCACTTCCTGCTCCAGCCGCGCGACGCGGCTTCCGCCCTCGATGCGCACCGCGCCGTCATCGGGGCGCAGCGTGCCGTCGAGCAGCTTGAGCAGCGTGGACTTGCCGGCGCCGTTCCGGCCGATGAGCGCGACGCGCTCGCCGGCCTCGACCGAGAAGTCGACGCCGTCGAGCAACAGGGGGCCGCCGACGCCGTAGTCGACGGCCTGTAGGGACACCAGGGGCATCCGCCAATGTTACGCGGCGCCCCCGGTCACGAGGTGGTTGTCGATGCCCTCGACACCCCGCATGGCCGAGACGGTCTCCAGCACGCCGTCGATCTCGTCGTCCGCCGCGGTCCCGCGCAGCACCACCCGGCCCTGGTGCACGTCCACCGCGATCTCGCCCGGCCGTTCGACCAGGCGCCCCAGGCGGGTCCGGATCCTGTCGTGCAGCAGCTGGTCGCCGACCGGCGCCTCCGCCATGGCGGTCTTCGCCTCGGCGACCATCCCGTGCAACCGGTCGGACATGCGGGTGGACGTCGTGCGCGCGTAGTCGCCGATGTCGTGGCGGACCGCGACGCCCTTGTCGCGCACGAGCGCGCGGCGCCGGCGCCCGACGACCGGGTCGAGGAAGTACATGGCCGTGGCGCCGGCGGCGAACGCCGACGCCACGCGAAGGAACGTGTTCATGGTTGCCCTCCAGTCAGTGGGTGAGCGCGCTGACCGCGCCCTTCAGGCCGGTCTTCGCCCTCGCGGCCGCGACCGCGGCGTCGCCCTCGCCCGACTGCTTCCACGCCGCGTAGTCCTCGTCCATCTGCGCGCGCTCCTGCGCGGTGAACATCTCGCGGGCCATGCGGAACATGGTCTTCTCTTCTTCCTTCGCGTGATGGTCGATCATCTCGGCGAAGACCTTCACCCGCCCGGCGAACTCCGGCGTCTCGACCGGCGAGGCATGCACGTCCGGCATCACGGTCTGCTCGACCGCGCGGTGTTCCTCCACGGCCTCGGCGTGCGTCTGCAGCCCGTCGCGGTCGGCGCGCTCCTTGAATGCGGGATAGAACACCTGCTCCTCCCATTTCGCATGCGGCAGCAGCGCGGCCTCGATGCGCTCCAGCAGGTCGTGGCGCGACTTCTCGGCGCGGTCCGTCGTGTCCTTGATCTGGTCGAACATCGCGCGCACGGCGTCGTGCTCGGTCTTGAGCGTCTTCAGGATGTCGCGTGGCATGGGGGGCTCCTCCGGATGGGGTGCCCCAAGCTTGCCGGTCGCGTCGTGACCGACGTGTCGCCGCCGCGCCCCGATCAGGGCGTCGGCGGCTGCAGGCGCTCGTGCAGTTCAGGAATCATCATGGTCGCCGCGGACGCGTACCAGGGGTGGTACTCCGCCACCATCTCGCCGCTGGCGACCACCGGATCGGTCGCGACGAGGCGCTTCGCGTCCTCGACGTCCTCCACCGCGAGGACGAACAGCCCGCGCCAGCCGGCCGGGTCCTGCATGAACGGGCCGGCCAGCGCCAGCGTCCCTTCGTCCGACAGGCGCTCCATGTTCGCGAAGTGTCCGGCGAACATGGCCTTGCGCGCCTCGGGGTCGGTGACCGGCGTGGGCCCGGTCTTCAGGATCACCAGCACGTACCGGCGCATGCCGTGCTCGTCGGCGCCCGTCCGGCGCACGAGCGCCGCGTCCGGCACGGCCGCGGTGGCGGCGTCCGGCAGCGGGGGGACGCCGCCCTGGACCGCCTCGACCTGGATGCGCAGGTCCACGTCCATGTCGAACCCCCACTCCCTGCCGGCCACGATCCCGAACGCCGTGCGGTCGATCGTCGCGTACGCGTCGCCGCCGCACCAGTCGCGCTGCACCAGGGGGTGCGCCATGCACTTGAACGAGCGGATCTCGAGGTCGACCGGACGCGTCACGCCGCGCAGCGTCAGCATCCCGTCGACCCGCGTCGGCGCGCCGTCGACGAAGTCCACGAGGGCGCCTTCGTAGGTCGCGACCGGATGCGCCGCCGTGTCGAAATACTCCTCGCCCGCCATCAGGTCGTTGAGCGGGTCGTAGCCGAAGTCGACGCTGGACATGTCGATCTCCAGCGCGACCGAGCCGGTCTCCCCCGCCTTGTCGAGCATCACGGTGCCCGTGGTGCGCTCGAACTTCCCGCGCCACACGGACAGGCCCATGTGGTCCGCCTCGATGCTGGGGAAGGTGTGCGCCGGGTCGATCTCGTACGCAACCGGTCCATCGGACGCCACGGCGGACGCGATCGACAGGGACAGGCAAGGCAGCAACACCAGCGCAGCGCGCGACATCCTCATTGGCGTCCTCCTGCCGGCCCGCCGTGGGCCAGCGCATGATCGATCGCGGCGCGCACGGCGGCCACCTGCGCGTCGTTGCATTCGGCCGGCGTGGTGCGCAGGCTGTCCGGGTACACCTCGGTCGTCGTCCGGTACGTCGCACGCGTGATGCCGGCACACAGGCCGAGTTCGGTGACGGGGTAGTTGATGACGCCCGGCGACACCACCGGCGAGCCGATGAGCTCGCCGGCGCCGTCGGCCGGCGCGATGTGCGTCACCTTCGACACCGCGGCGATGATCGCCTGCTGGAACGCCGGTTGCGGATCGGCCGTGTCGCCAACGAGGTAGAAGCCGTCCGGGATCGTGCCGGGCTCGTGCGCCTTGCCGTCGCGCGCGGCGAGCGCCGGCCGGAACTCGGATTCGTCCGTGTCGGTGGTCTCGTGCAGGTCCACGTGCACCAGGCACCGGTCGCGCAGCGGCGCGACGAAGCGCAGCAGGGCGGCGGCCTCCTGCGCGTCGCTGTTGTCGCGGAACGACCGGTTCGGATCGATCGCGTCGGGGTTCCAGCGATGGATCCGTTCGTAGCCCCAGGGGCTGACGCAAGGCACGACCAGCAGGTTCACGCGGCCCGCGTAACCCGAGGCATGCCGGTCCAGGAACTGCAGCGCCCCATGCACGCCGCTGGTCTCGTAGCCGTGCACCCCACCCGTCACCAGCGCGGACGGCAACGCGTCGTCCCAGTCGCGGCTGCGCACCGCCACCAGGGAATACCGGTCCGGCGGGTAGTCGAGCACGCCGTACTCGACGAC
>CAMLHR010000002.1 GCA_946479915.1 uncultured Lysobacter sp. | reverse complement strand
GGCATCGGCATCGGCGGCACCGCCGAGAAGGCGATGCTGCTGGCCAAGGAATCGCTGATGGAGCCGATCGACATCACCGACCTGCAGGCGCGCGGACCGTCGAACCGGCTCGAGGAACTGCGCCTGGAGCTCTACGACAAGGTCAACGCCCTGGGCATCGGCGCGCAGGGGCTGGGCGGCCTGACCACCGTGCTCGACGTCAAGGTCAGGGATTACCCGACCCACGCGGCGAACCTGCCGGTGGCGATGATCCCGAACTGCGCGGCGACGCGGCACGCGCACTTCACGCTGGATGGCAGCGGGCCGGTGATGCTCGACCCGCCGTCGCTGGAGGACTGGCCGCAACTGACCTACAGCCCGCAGGGTGCGCGCCGCGTCGACCTCGACACGGTCACGCGCGAGGACGTTGCGTCGTGGCAGCCGGGGGAGACCCTGCTGCTCAACGGCAGGCTGCTGACCGGCCGCGACGCCGCGCACAAGCGCATCGTGGGCATGCTGGACCGCGGCGAACCGCTGCCCGTGGACCTGCGCGGGCGCTTCATCTACTACGTCGGCCCGGTGGACCCGGTGCGCGACGAGGTCGTCGGCCCGGCCGGTCCGACGACGGCCACGCGCATGGACAAGTTCACCGGGCAGGTGCTGGAACAGACCGGGCTGCTGGGCATGGTCGGCAAGGCCGAGCGCGGTCCGGTCGCGCGCGAGGCGATCCGGAAGCACCAGTCGGCCTACCTGATGGCGGTCGGGGGCGCGGCCTACCTCGTATCCAAGGCGATCAAGGCCTCGCGCGTCGTCGCGTTCGAGGACCTGGGCATGGAGGCGATCTACGAATTCACCGTGCAGGACATGCCGGTGACGGTCGCGGTGGACAGCCGGGGCGAGTCGGTGCACGAGCGCGGGCCGGCGGAGTGGCGCGAGCGGATCGCGACGCGGCTGGGTGGCATCCCGGTGGTGGTGGAGCCGGCCTGACGCGCGGCTAGAGCTGCGAGCGGATCGGGATGATGAAGACCTCCGCGAACTTCTCGGTCCAGGGCCGCGCTTCCCACTTCGCGTAGTCGTAGGTCTCGGCCTTCGCGAGATCCGCCTCGAAGACTTCGGTCATGTGGTCGGCGAACCCGTGGTCGTACACGTTGAGGCTGGCCTCGTCGTTGAGCTGGAACGAGCGGAGGTCGAAGTTCGTGGAACCGACCGACACCAGCTCGCGGTCCACGATCATCATCTTGTTGTGGAACATCGTCGGCTGGTACTCGTACATCTCCACGCCGGCGAGCAGCAGCGGGCCCCAGCCCGACTTCGAGGCCAGCCGTGCCGCGTCGGAATCGGTCTTGTCGCCGGGCATCAGCACGCGGATGCGCACGCCGCGGTGGCGCGCGGCCACGAGCGCCTTCGTGATCAGCTCGTCGGGGATGAAATAGGCTGCCGCCAGGTCGATCGACTCCTCCGCCGCCGCGATCGCCATCAGGTACATCAGGTGCATGCTCTCGCTGCCGCCGGCGGGCGAGCTGATGAACATGTGCGCGTCCATCCCGCCGGCCTCGCGCAGCGGCGGGAAGTAGGCCGGCCCGTTGAGGATCCGGCCGGTCGTCTTGATCCAGTTGTCGTTGAACGCCGACTGGAACTGCGCGACGACGGGGCCCTCCACGCGGAAGTGCATGTCGCGCCAGTGGTCCTCGTCCTGGGCGTGGCCCATCCACGGGTCGCCGATGCCCACGCCGCCGGTGAAGCCGATCCGCCCGTCCACCACCAGCAGCTTGCGGTGGGTGCGGTTGTTCATGCGGGCGAGGTTGTACCAATGCAGCGGTCGGTAGCGGTGGACACGCACGCCGGCGTCCTCCATCTGCTGCAGCAGGGCCTGTTCCATCCGCACGCTGCCGGCCCAGTCGATCGTGACGTTGACCTCCACGCCCGCCCGGGCGCGCTCGGACAGGGCGTCGGCGAAGCGCTTGCCGATCTCGCCCTCCCAGTAGATGTAGGTCTCGAAGGTGATCGTCTCCTTCGCGCCGGCGATCGCCTCGAGCATCGAGGGGAAGATCTCCGCGCCGTTCTGCAGGTCCACGACGTGGTTGCCGGGCAGGACCGACGGGCCGAGCATCACCGACATCTCGCGGCGGAACTGCGGGTCGGCGATCGCGTAGCGGTGCTCGATCTTCCGCTCGAGCTGCTTGGACGGCGTGGCGAAGTTCAGGCCGATGACGACGGCCAGCCCGGTCAGCACGACGGTGACGAGGATCGTGGTGATCATGCGTTTGCGGCTCCAGCGCAGGGCCATCGCCAGACTCCGGTCCGGTGGCGTGGAAGGGGACGCCACTGTCGGGCACGCGCATTCAGGGGCGCGTGAACGCCCCGTCACGCGGGGGCGTCACCACCACCAGGCGAACGCGAAGATCCCCAGCATCGCAAAACCAATCGCGATCTTGAGCACGGCCGCGAACACGATGCCCAGCCACGTGCCCACGCCCACCTTCGCCGCCATGTCCAGCCTGCGCCCGTGCAGCCACTCGCCGACCAGCGCGCCCACGAAGGGACCGACGAGGATGCCGACCAGGCCCATGAAGAGCCCCGCGACGGTGCCGATCGCCGCGCCGAGCAGCGCCAGCCGGCTGGCGCCGACGCGCTTGGCCCCGAGCAACGCCGCGACGATGTCCACGCCGACCGACAGCAGGGTGAGCACCGCGAGGAGGATCACCGTGCCGACGCCGACCTGGTCGTAGCCGCCGTTCCACGCGGCCAGCCACAGGCCGGCGAACACCAGCGGCAGGCCGGGCAGGGCGGGGAGCACGACGCCGAGCAGCCCCACCAGCACCAGCGCGGCGGCGAGGACGTAATAGAGGACCTGCATGTCCATGGAATGCTCCGTCTAGTCGAGGAACTGCAGCTTGGCGAGCTCGGCGTACAGCCCGCCCTGCGCGATCAATGCGTCGTGGGTGCCTTCGGCGACGATCCGCCCGCGGTCCATCACGACGATCCGGTCCGCCTTGAGCACGGTGGCCAGCCGGTGCGCGATGACCAGCGTGGTCCGCCCGGCCATCAGGTTCTCCAGCGCGTGCTGCACGGCGCGCTCGCTGTGCGCGTCCAGCGCCGAGGTCGCCTCGTCGAGCAGCAGCACGGGGGCGTCCTTGAGCAGCGCGCGGGCGATCGCGACACGCTGCTGCTGGCCGCCGGACAGGCGCGCGCCGCGTTCGCCGAGCTCGCTGGCGTAGCCGTCGGGCAGGGCGGCCAGGAACTCGTGGGCCTCGGCCGAGCGCGCGGCGGCCTCGACCTCCGCGTCGGTGGCCTCCAGCCGGCCGTAGCGGATGTTGTCGGCGGCGGTGGTCGCGAAGATGGTGGGCTGCTGCGGCACCAGCGCGATGGCGTTGCGCAGTTCGGCCGCGTCCACGGTGCGCACGTCGATGCCGTCGAGGGACACGCGACCCGCCTGCGGGTCGTGGAACCGGAGCAGCAGCGAGAACACGGTGCTCTTGCCGGCGCCGGACGGCCCGACCAGCGCGACGGTCTCGCCCGGGCGCACGTGCAGGTCGAAGCCCTCCAGCGCGGGCAGGTCCGGCCGCTGCGGGTAATGGAAGGTCACGTGGTCGCAGCGGACCTCGCCGCGGACGGGCGAGGGCAGCGCCACGGGCCGCGCGGGTGGCACGACCTCGGGTTCGGCCTCGAGCAGCTCGGCGATGCGGCCCATGCCGCCGGCTGCGCGCTGGACCTCGTTCCAGACTTCCGCCAGCGCGCCGACCGAGCCGCCGCCGATCAGCGCGTAGAGCACGAACTGGCCGAGGGTGCCGGCGCTCATGCGGCCTTCGGCCACGTCGTGCGCGCCGGACCACAGCACCAGCGTGATCGCCCCGAACACGAGCGTGATCGCCACGGCGGTGACCAGCGCCTGCGCACGGATCCGGCGGCGCGCGGTCGCGACCGCGACGTCGAGCGCGGAGCCGAAGCGCTCGCGCTCGAAGGGTTCGCGCGCGTGCGCCTGCACGGTGCGCACCGCGCCGAGCGTCTCGGTCGCGAACGTGTTGGCGTCGGCGACGCGGTCCTGCGACAACCGCGACATCCTCTGCAGGCGCCGGCCCCCGACCACGATGGGCAGCACGGCGAGCGGGATGCCGACCAGCGCCCAGGTCGCCAGCGCCGGCGCGGTGATGAAGAGCATCGCGATGCTGCCGAGGAAGGTGACCACGCTGCGCAGCGCGACCGACATGCTGGTCGCCACGACGCTGCGCAGCAGTTCGGCGTCCGCGGTCAGGCGCGAGACCAGCTCGCCGCTGCGCGTGCGGTCGAAGAACGCCGCGTCGAGCGAGACCAGGTGCGCATACAGGCGGCGCCGCAGGTCCGCCACGACACGCTCGCCCAGCAGCGACACGAAATAGAAGCGCGCGGCCGTGGCCAGCGCCAGGACCAGCGCGACCGCGAACAGCAGCATGAAGGCCCGGTCGATCGCGCTGCCGCCGCCCGAGGCGAAGCCCTCGTCGATCATCCGCCGGAACGCGACCGGGAGCGTCAGCGTGGCCGTGCTCGAGCAGGCCAGGGCGACCAGCCAGGCCGCGAACAGCCCGCCGTGGCGGCGCAGGAACGGCCAGAGCGCGCGCAGGCTCGCGATCGGCGGGCGCCCCGCCGTGGTCGTGGTGGGCGCGGGCGCGGGCGTGGGGGCGTCGTCCATGGGGCTCATTGTCCGTGTTCGCCGCCCGCGGGGTCGAGCCAGCGGACGCGGTCGCGGCTGGCGTCGCGCAGCCGCCGCGCCAGCGCGGCCGACTCGTCGGCCCGCACGCGCAGGCGCAGCCGGGCCCCCGCGGCGCCGTGGTCCTCGGCGAGCCGCTCCGCGCCGTGCGCCGCCAGGGCCGCATGCACCAGCCCGGTGTCGTCGAAGTCGAAGGCGAGTTCTACCTCGTCGAACAGCACGAGCGGCTCGCGTTGCGCGGTGCGCAGGCACTCCGCCGCCGCGCCGCCGTAGGCGCGCACCAGGCCGCCGGCGCCGAGCTTGATGCCGCCGTACCAGCGAGTCACGACCACCAGCACCCGGTCCAGGCCCTGGCCGTCGATCGCCGCGAGGATCGGCCGTCCCGCGGTCCCGGCCGGCTCGCCGTCGTCGCTGGAACGGTAGGCGTCGCCGCAGCGGAACGCCCAGCAGTTGTGCGTCGCGTCCGCCGTCGACAGCGACGGCAGCGCGCGCAGGCCCGCGTCCGGCGATTCCACCGGGACGGCCTGCGCAAGGAAGCGGCTGCGCTTGACCTCCAGCAGGTGGCGCGCAGCGATCGCGAGTGTCTCGACCATCCGCCGAGTCTAAGCGGCCGCGACGCGCTATCCTGCGGCCAATGAACGGGGGTCAGGTCCTGCTGCGCGCCACCGCTCCGGTCGACGGGGGGCGCGCCAACACCACCTGCGGGGCCGACCCCGGCCTGGCCCTGTCGCTGCGCGAGGGCCTGCCGCCGGGTTCGGAGGTCGTCGTCCACTGGCGCGGGTTCCGTGGCGCGGCGCGCTGCTCCGCGACGCACACCGCCACCGAATCCCTGCACGCGGCCGCGCGAGACCTGCTCGACGGTGGCGCCGCGCCGGACCTGTTGCACGCCGCGTGGCAGACGCCGGACGCGCTGCCTGTCGCGCTGGTGGCGACACCCGGCGCCGCGTTCACGCCGGAAGCCGCGCGGGCCTGGCTCGCGCTCGCGCGCGCCGTCGTCGAGGCCAGCCTCGCCGAGCGTGGCGCCCGGGTGCGCATCGATTCGCTGGAAAAGTCGGAACGCCTGCAGCAGGCCCTCTACGAGATCGCGGACCTGTCCGGCTCGGACCTGGAGATGGGCGAGATGCTCGCCCGGATCCATGCGGTCGTGGGCGGGCTGATGTACGCGGAGAACTTCTACATCGTGCTGTACGACGATGTCCGCGACACGATGCGGTTCCTGTACTTCGCCGACCGGCTGGACACCTACCAGGCGGACCCAGAGGAGGAGCTGCACGGTTGCGACATGCCCAACAGCCTGACCCTGGCGATCCTGCGCCATGGCGAGCCGGCGCAGGGCGCGTCGGACGAGGTGCGCGAACGGCTGGGCGTGGAGCGCGACAACGTCCACGGCCCGGAAAGCCAGGACTGGCTCGGTGTCCCGCTGCGCCGCGAGGAGCGCGTCTGCGGCGCGATCGTGGTGCAGAGCTACGACCGGCCCGACGTGTACGGCGACGAGGAGCGCGCGCTGCTGTCGTTCGTGGCGCAGCACATCCTCACCGCGCTCGACCGCCGCCAGGCGCGCGACGAACTCGAGCGCCGGGTCGAGGAACGCACCCACGCGCTGCAGGAAGCCAACCGCGAGCTGCAGGCGGAGATCGTGGAGCGCCAGCGCGCCGAGCGCCTGCAGCGCGCCCTGTTCCGCATCGCCGAGCTGTCGATCACGTCCGAGACGATGGAGCGCTTCTACGCCCAGGTCCACGACGTGGTGGGCGAGCTGCTGTACGCGCGCAACTTCTACATCGCGCTGCTGTCGGAGGACGGCGAGCGGCTCGAGTTCCCGTATTCGGTGGACGAACGCGACCCGGTGCGCGCCAGCCGCGTGGTCGGCAAGGGCATGACCGAGTACGTCATCAGCACCGGCCACCCGCTGCTCGCCGACCGCGAGCGGATCGCCGTGCTGGAGCACCAGGGCGCGCTGCGCAGCCACGGTGCGTTGTCGCACTGCTGGCTCGGCGTCCCGCTGCTGCGCGAGGACACGGTGGTCGGCGTGATCGCCGTGCAGAGCTACTCGCCGGCGGTGATGTTCACCGAGCGCGACCAGGGGCTGCTCACGTTCGTGGCCTACCACATCGGCAGCGGCCTGGCGCGCAAGCAGGCGCAGGACCGCCTGCGTGCCGCGCACGCCCAGCTGGAGCAGCGCGTCGAGTCGCGCACCCGCGAGCTGGCCGAGGCGAACTCCGAACTGCGCGAGCAGATCGGCGAGCGCGTCCGCGCCGAGGAGAAGCTGACCTACCAGGCGATGCACGACGCGCTGACCGGCCTGCCGAACAGGACGCAACTGCTCGGGCGCCTGAACGCGGCGATCGACCGCGCGCGCACGGGCGGCAATGCACGGACGTTCGCCGTGCTGTTCCTGGACCTGGACCGGTTCAAGCTGGTCAACGACAGCGTCGGCCACGCGGCCGGCGACGACCTGCTGGTCGAGGCAGGGCGACGCATCGTGTCGACCATGCGTTCGAACGACATCGTCGCGCGCCTGGGCGGCGACGAGTTCGCCGTCCTGGTCGAGCGCATCGACGGCCTGCCGTCGGCGCAGGAGCTGGCGCAGCGCCTGCTCGATGCGCTCGGCGACCCGATGTGGATCGCCGGGCGCGAGGTGTTCCCGTCGGCGAGCGTCGGCATCGCGCTGTGGCATCCGCGCTACCGCACCGGCGAGGAACTGCTGCGCGACGCGGACGCCGCGATGTACCGCGCGAAGGCCGCCGGCCGCGACTGCTGCGCGGTGTTCGACGAGGTCATGCGCGAGGAGGCGATGCGCCTGCTCGACCTGGAGGCGGACCTGCGGCGCGCGATCAACAGCGACGCGTTCGAGGCGCACTACCAGCCGATCGTGCGCCTGGACACCGGCGAGGTCGTCGGCCACGAGGCGCTGCTGCGGTGGCACCACGATCGCCGCGGGCTGTTGTTGCCCGGCGACTTCATCGGCCTGGGCGAGGACTCCGGCCTGATCGAGCAGGTGGACTGGCTGCTGTATGCGCAAGCCGTGCAGCGGCTGGCCGACAGCACCGAGGGCTACGTGTCGGTGAACGTCTCGCCGCGGCACTTCCGCTCGGTGGATTTCGCCGAGCGGCTGATGGGACTGGTCCAGCGTGCCGGCGCCGATCCGAAGCGCCTGCGCATCGAGATCACCGAGGTCGCGCTGCTGGACGACGCCCCGCGCGCCCTGCGCACGCTGCGCACGTTGCGGGGCCACGGCGTGCTGGCGCAGCTCGACGACTTCGGCACCGGGTTCTCGGCGCTGTCGTACCTGCACCGGTTCCCGATCGAGTGCCTGAAGATCGACCAGAGCTTCGTCGCGGGGCTCATGGGCGACTCGCGCCCGGAAAGCCTGGCGGTGATCCGCGCGATCCTCGCGCTGGCGGGCACGCTCGGCATCGAGACGATCGGCGAGGGCATCGAGGAAACCTCGCAACGCGACGCCCTGCGTGAACTGGGCTGCGTCTACGGGCAGGGCTACCTGTTCGGGCACCCCGCGGCGGCCGGCCGCTAGCAGGAGGGAACTCCCATGGTCCTGGCAGCGCTCCTCCAGTTCGCGGTCGCAGCCGCCGTGCCGGCGTCGCCGCCGGGCTGCGATGCGCCGGCCTACCGGCAGCTCGACTTCTGGGTCGGCGACTGGACGCTGGAGTACGACCTGCCCGACGGGTCGATCGGCACCGCCACCAATTCGATCCGCCTGGAGTACGGCGACTGCGCGGTCGTGGAACGGTTCGCCATGCCGAACGGGTACGCGGGAAGTTCGTATTCGATCTACGACCGCGGGAAGGCCACGTGGCGGCAGATGTGGGTCGACAACCAGGGCGGCGTGTTCGTGCTCGAGGGCGGCCCCGTCGAAGGTCCGGCCCACCGCTTCGAACTGCGGACGCTGGAACCGGTCGGTCCCGACCGGCGGTTCAGGAGGATGATCTGGGACGAGGTCTCCGCGGACCGCCTGGTCTGGCACTGGCAGTCCCTCGGCGACGACGGCCAGTGGACCGACCAGTGGGTCCTTCGCTACCGACGGGCCCCCGGAGGCTGAACCGCGCCCCGCGACCGTGACCGGCCGATCACCGCGCCGGTGCTATCCCCGTGGCATGGACGAGTTCGCCACGCGCCGCGAACGGATGGTCGAGCAGCAGGTGGCCCGGAGGGGCATCCACGATGCCCGGGTCCTGGAGGCCATGCGCCACGTCCCGCGCGAGGCCTTCGTCGACGCGGCGATGCGCGACTACGCCTACGAGGATTCGCCGCTGCCGATCGATGCGGGGCAGACGATCTCGCAGCCCTACATCGTGGCGCTGATGGTCGAGGCGGCCGCGCTCGGCAAGGGCGACCGGGTGCTGGAGATCGGCGCGGGGTCCGGCTACGCGGCCGCGGTGATGTCGCGGATCGCGGACGAGGTGTACGCGATCGAGCGCCAGCCCGCGCTGGCCGCGCAGGCGCAGATGCGGTTCGACCGGCTCGGTTACCACAACATCCATCTGCGCCTGGGCGACGGGACGCACGGCTGGCCGGAGGCCGCGCCGTTCGACGCGATCCTCGCCGCGGCCGGCGGACCCGAGGTGCCGGACGTGCTGCTGCAGCAGCTGGCGCTGGGCGGCCGGCTGGTGATGCCCGTGGGCGAGGCGACGCACCAGCGCCTGGTCAAGGTCGTGCGCACGGGCGAGCATCGCTTCGACACGATGCCGCCGCTGGGCGAGGTGCGCTTCGTCCCGCTGATCGGCGCGCACGGCTGGCGCGACGACAAGCCGGTGGTCGCGTCCCGCCGTCCCGTGCGGCGGTCGGTGCCCGACCTGGTCGCGGCCGCCGCGGAGCCGCTGCCCGCGTTCGGGGATCCGGCGTTCGGTGCGCTGTTCGACCGGTTCGCCGACGCGCGCGTGGTGTTGCTGGGCGAGGCGAGCCACGGCACGTCCGAGTTCTACCGCGCCCGCGCGGCCATCACGCGACGCCTGGTGACGAAGCACGGGTTCCGGATCGTCGCGGTGGAGGCCGACTGGCCGGACGCCGCGGTGATCGACCACTACGTGCGCCACCTGCCGCCGCCCGCGCACGCCGAACCGCCCTTCGAGCGGTTCCCGACCTGGATGTGGCGCAACACGGACGTGGATGCCTTCGTCGGATGGCTGCGCGCGCACAACGCAGGCCTCCCGCCGGAGCAGCGCGCGGGGTTCCACGGCCTGGACCTGTACAGCCTGCAGCGCTCGATCGGCGCGGTCGTGGGCTACCTGGAACAGGTAGACCCGGAGATGGCGGCGACCGCGCGCCGGCACTACGGCTGTCTGGACGCGTGGGCGCACCGGCCGGCCGAGGACGGCGCGCTCGCGAAGCACGCCGGCTACGCGCCCTGCGAGGCGCCGGTGCTCGCGATGTTGCGCGAGCTCGTCGAGCGCGAGCTCGAGTACGCGGCGCGCGACGGCGAACACTTCCGCGACGCCGCGCAGAACGCACGACTGGTGCGCAATGCCGAGGCCTATTACCGCGCCATGTACGAGGGCAGCGAGGCCTCCTGGAACCTGCGCGACCGGCACATGTTCGAGACCCTCGAACACCTGCTGGAGGCGGGCGGACCGGACAGCCGCGCGGTGGTCTGGGCGCACAACTCGCACATCGGCGACGCCCGCCACACCGACATGGGCCGCGAGCGCGGCGAACTCAACCTGGGGCAGCTGTGCCGCGAGCGGTTCGGGGACGGCGCGGCGCTGGTCGGCTTCGGGACCCACTCGGGCACGGTCGCCGCCGCGAGCGACTGGGACGGGCCGATGAAGGTCATGGACATCGTGCCGTCGCTGCGCGACAGCTACGAGCGCCAGTTCCATGCCTCCGACGCGCGGCGGTCGCTCGTGGACCTGCGCGAAGGGCGGCACGACGCCCTGCGCGACGTGCTGATGGAGGACCGGCTGGAGCGCTTCATCGGCGTGGTCTACCGGCCGGACACGGAGCGCTGGAGCCACTACGCGCAGGCGACGCTGCCGCGCCAGTTCGACGCGTTCACCTGGTTCGACGAAACCTCGGCCGTCACGCCGCTCCCCGGGCGCCGGAAGGCGGGCGGCGTGCCCGACACCTGGCCGTTCGGCCTCTAGTCGCGCACGACGAGCAGGCGCGGCTCGGTCATGTCGGCGATGGCATGGCGCACGCCTTCGCGGCCCAGGCCGGACTGCTTCACGCCGCCGTAGGGCATGTTGTCCACGCGGAAGCTGGGGATGTCGCCGACGATGACGCCACCGACCTCGAGCCGGTCCCATGCGCGCATCGCGTGGGCGAGCGAACCGGTGAACACGCCGGCCTGCAACCCGTACACGCTGTCGTTGGCGCGATCGAGCGCGTCGTCGAAGTCGTCGCAGCGTTCCAGGAACGCGACCGGCCCGAACGCCTCGCGGCGGTACAGGTCGCTGTCGCGCGGGACGTCCTCGAGCAGCCACGCCGGCATCATCACGCCGTCGCGCGGCCCGCCCGCGAGCTTGCGCGCGCCGCCCTTGCGCGCCGCGGCGATCCACGCCTCGACGCGCGCGGCCGCCGCCTCGTCGATCATCGGGCCGATGAAGGTGCGCTCGTCGCGCGGGTCGCCCATGCGCAGCTTGCCGACGGCGGCCTTCAGCTTGCGGCGCAACGGGTCGTAGACGTCGGCGTGCGCGATGATCCGCTGGACCGCGATGCAGCTCTGGCCGGACTGATAGTACGCGCCCGACACCAGCCGCTCGACCACGAAGTCCAGCGGCTTGCCCGGATCGGCGTCCACGATGCAGGCCGCGTTGCCGCCCAGTTCCAGCACCACCTTCTTGCGGCCGGCGCGCACCTTGAGGTCCCATCCGACCAGGCCGCCGGTGAAACTCAGCAGCGCGATGCGCTCGTCCTCCACCAGCAGTCCGGCATCCTCGTTGGAGCAGGGCAGGATCGAGAACGCGCCCTTCGGCAGCGCAGTCTCGGCCAGGACCTCGGCGATGATCAGCGCGCCCAGCGGGGTGCGTTCGGACGGCTTGAGCACGAACGGGCACCCGGCGGCAATCGCCGGGGCGACCTTGTGCGCGACCAGGTTGAGCGGGAAGTTGAAGGGCGTGATGAAGCTGCAGGCGCCGACCGGCACGCGCTTGACCATGCCGCGGTAGCCCTCGGTGCGCGGGCCGATCTCCAGTTCCGGCACGTCGCCGTCGATGCGCGTGGCTTCGCCGGCCGCGATCCGGAAGGTGTCCACCAGCCGCGACACCTCGCCGCGCGCATCGCGGATGGGCTTGCCGGCCTCGACGCACAGGGCGAGCGCGAGTTCTTCCTCACGTTCCTGGAACCGTCGCACGCAATGCTCGAGCACGGCGCGACGCGCATGCGGCGGGAACGCGGCCATCGCGCCACGCGCCTTGTGCGCGGCCGCGATGGCCTTCACCACGGCGGGCCGGCGGGCGAGGGCGACGCGCGCGACCAGGCGCCCGCTGTACTTGTCGCGGACCTCCAGGTCGGTGTTGGCCTCGACCGGCCGGCCGGCGAGGTAGTAGGGGAACGTCTTCTTCATGGTTGCACCTCGAGGTCGAGGGTGCCGTCGGCGAGCCGCGCGTGGACGCGGTCGCCCGCCGTGGCCTGCGTCGCACTGCGGATCACGCGGCCGTCCTGGTGCTGGAGGATGGCGTAGCCGCGCGCGACCGTGGCGAGCGGGCTGACCGCTTCCAGCGACCGGGCGAGGCCTCGCAGGCCGGCCTGTTCGCGCTGCAGGCGCACGCGCCAGGCGGACGACAGGCGGCGCAGGGCCTCGGCCTGGCGACGGCAGAGCAGGGCGATGCGCGCGCCCGGCCGCTGCGCCTCCAGCCGGAGCGACAGCCGGTCGGCCCGCTGCACGGCCTGGCGCAGCTGGTGGCGCTGCTGGCGGACGAGGCGGGCCTGCAACGTCTCGACGCGGCGCCGCAGGTCCTCGCGGTCGGGCACCAGCAGTTCCGCGGCGACGGACGGCGTCGGCGCGCGGACGTCGGCGGCGAAGTCGGCGAGCGTGAAGTCGGTCTCGTGGCCGACCGCCGACACGACGGGCACGGGCGAGGCCGCGATCGCGCGCGCCAGGTGCTCGTCGTTGAACGCCCAGAGGTCCTCGAGCGAACCGCCACCGCGCGCCACGAGCAGCACGTCGTAGCGGCCGCTCGCCGCGGCGCGCTGCAGCATCGAGGCGACCTGCGCGGCCGCGGTCGCGCCCTGCACCGGCACCGGCAGGATCTCGACGTCGAGCAGCGGACAGCGCCGCTGCAGCACGCTGAGCACGTCCCGCACGGCCGCGCCGGAGGGCGACGTCAGGACGCCGAGGCGTCGGGCGAACGCGGGGAGCGGACGCTTGCGATCGGTGTCGAACAGGCCCTCGGCCGCGAGCTTCGCCTTGAGTTCCTCGAACGCGCGGCGGAGCGCGCCTTCGCCGGCCTCCTCCATGTGGTCGAGCACGAGCTGGTAGTCGCCCCGCGCCTCGTACAGGGTCAGCCGGCCGCGGCCGAGCACGCGCAGGCCCTCGCGCGGCACGAACTTCAGCCACTGGCTCTTCGGCCGGAACAGCGCGCAGCGCACCTGGGCGCGTGCGTCCTTCAGGGTGAAGTAGAGGTGGCCGGAGGCCGGGCGGGAGAGGTTGCCCAGTTCGCCCTCCACCCAGACGAGCGGGAAGGCATCCTCCAGCAGGCTGCGCGCCAGGGTGTTCAGCTGGCTCGGGGTGAGGACGTCGTCGCGTCGGGCCGTTGTCACGGAAGTTCCCATTCGGGGAAGCCTAGCGCAGGGGCCCTACAATGGGCGGGTGAACGCGCAGCCAGAGCATCTTCCCGCCGGTGTGTCGGCGCCCTTGTCGGCCTGGGCCTTCGGTCCCGCGCCGCGGCGCGACACGCGCCAGGTCCTTGTCGGTGGCGTCGCCCTCGGCGGCGGCGCGCCGGTGGTGGTGCAGTCGATGACCAACACCGACACCGCGGACGTGGAGTCCACGGCGAAGCAGGTCGCGCAGCTGTGGCGTGCCGGCTCGGAGATCGTGCGCATCACGGTGAACAATCCCGAGGCCGCCGCGGCGGTGCCGCGCATCGTCGACCGCCTGGCGATGATGGGCGTGTCGGTCCCGCTGGTCGGCGACTTCCACTACAACGGCCACCAGCTGCTCGCGGGCGAACCCGCCTGCGCCGAGGCGCTGGCCAAGTACCGGATCAACCCGGGTAACGTCGGCTTCGGCCGCAAGAAGGACACGCAGTTCGCGCAGCTGGTGGAATTCGCCATCCGGCACGGCAAGCCCGTGCGCATCGGCGCCAACTGGGGCTCGCTCGACCAAGCCCTGGCCGCGACGCTGATGGACGAGAACGCACGGCGGCCCGAACCGTGGGACGCCGGCCGCGTGCTGCGCGAGGCGCTCATCCGCTCGGCGCTCGACTCGGCCGCCCGCGCGGTGGAGCTCGGCCTGCCGGCCGACCGCATCGTGCTCAGCTGCAAGGTCAGCGGGGTGCAGGAACTGATCGCGGTCTACCGCGACCTGGCGTCGCGCAGCGACTTCGCGCTGCACCTGGGCCTGACCGAGGCGGGCATCGGCAGCAAGGGCATCGTCGCCTCCAGCGCCGCGCTCGCCGTGCTGCTGCAGGAAGGCATCGGCGACACGATCCGGATCTCGCTCACGCCGGAGCCCGGCGCGCCGCGCACGACCGAGGTCGTGGTCGCCCAGGAACTGCTGCAGACGATGGGCCTGCGCGCGTTCACGCCGATGGTCACGGCCTGCCCGGGCTGCGGCCGCACCACCTCGGAGTTCTTCCAGGAACTCGCGAAGGTGGTCCAGGAACACGTGCGCGAGCGCATGCCGCAATGGCGCATCACCCACCCCGGCGCGGAGAACCTGACGCTCGCGGTGATGGGGTGCGTGGTCAACGGCCCGGGCGAGTCGCGGCACGCGAACATCGGGATCTCCCTGCCGGGGACCGGCGAGGCGCCGGCCGCGCCGGTGTTCATCGACGGCGAGAAGGCGGTGACGCTGCGCGGCGACGACATCGCGCGGGAGTTCGTCGGCCTGGTGGATGCGTACGTCGACCGGCGCTATGGCGCGGGCGCGCAGCCCGGCTGAGCCGGCGAACGCGGCCACCGCCCGCGACCTGGGGCGCGAGGCGCGGTTCGCCACGCGTTTCCTGGTCCGGTACCGCCGGCGGATCGCGCTGCTGTTCGTCGGGGTGCTGCTGCCGCTGTGGGGGTTCGCGGAACTCGCCGACGAGGTGCGCGAGGGCGAGGGGTTCGCCTTCGACGAGCCGCTGCTGCGGTTCGCGCACGCCCTGTCGTTCCCGGCGCTCGACCAGGCCATGCTCCTGGCGTCGGCGCTGGGCTATGCGTGGTTCGTGGTGCCGTTCGACGTGCTGCTCGTGCTCGCGCTCGCGGGCCTGCGTCGGGTGCGCGAGGCGCTGTTCGCGGCGCTCGCGCTGGGGGGATCGGCGCTGCTCAACATCGCGGCCAAGCAGGTGTACGCGCGGGCGCGGCCGGCGCTCTGGGAGTCGCTGTCGCCCGAGCACACCTTCAGCTTCCCGAGCGGCCATGCGATGGGCTCGATGACCCTGGCCTGGGTCGCGGTGCTGCTGGCCTGGCGCACGCGCTGGCGCTGGCCGGTGCTGCTGGTGGCATTGCCGTTCGCGGTGGCCGTCGGCCTGTCGCGGGTCTACCTGGGCGTGCACTTCCCGTCGGACATCCTGGCCGGCTGGGCGGCGGCGTCCACGTGGGCGGTCGCGGGCTTCTTCGTGGTGTTCCACCACCACCGGCACCCCTGGCAGCGCCGCGGCGTGCCGGCGCTGCCGTAGGTCATTCGCCCGGCTTGGCGGCCTCGACGGGGGCCGTGGTCGCGTGCCTGCGCAGCAGGGTCGCCTCGCGGTGGGCGATGTAGGCGTTGGCGGACAGGATGATGGCGGCGCCGATGACGGTCCACCGGTCGAGCGACTCGCCGAACAGCAGCCACCCGGCGACGGCGACCAGCGGCAGCTGCATGAAGCTGATCGGCTGCAGCGCCGACACCTCGCCGAGCTTGAGCGCGCGGGTCCAGAGCATGTGGCCGCCCGTGCCCAGCGTGCCGGCCGCGACGACCCACAGCCAGGTGATCCCCGACGGCCACTCCCACACCCACAAGGCGGGCAGCAGCGACATCGGCACCCACAGGATCGTCGTCCACAGCACGATGCGGTCGGCGGGCTCGGTGCGCGAGAGCTGCTTGATCTGGATCGCGACGATGCCGCTGAGGATCGCCGCGAGCACCGCGACCAGGCTGCCGGCCGAGAACCCCTCGGTGCCCGGGCGGACGATGACCAGCACGCCGATGAAGCCCACGACGACCGCCGTCCACCGCCGGGCCCGGACCTGCTCGCCCAGCCAGAACACGGCGGCGATCGTCACGAACAGCGGCGAGGAATAGGTGAGCGAGATGGCGTGCGCCAGCGGCAGGTGGCCGATGGCCCAGAAGCCGGCGAACATCGAGCCGACGCCGATCAGGCAGCGGATGACATAGCGCGGGAGCTGGTCGGTCCTGAGCAGGGCGGGCCCGTGGTGCAGCAGCAGCGGCAGCGCGGCGAGCATCCCGAAGAAGTTGCGGAAGAACGCGATCTCGAAGGTGTGCAGCGACTCCGATGCCAGCCGGATGACCACGGCCATGCAGGCGAAGAACGCCGTGCTGCCAAGCATCAGCAACGCGGCGCGCAGGTGGACCTGCGGACTGGGCGGCCCCTCGTTCACCAGTCGGCGCCCACGATCCTCGGCTCGGGCTCGAGCGCGACGCCGAAGCGGTCCCGCACGGACGCCGCGATGCGCCGCGCGAGGTCGAGCAACTGGGCGCCGGTCGCCGTGCCATGGTTGACCAGCACGAGCGCGTGGGACGGCGCGACGCCCGCGTCGCCGTCGCGGTGGCCCTTCCAGCCGCACTGGTCGATCAGCCAGGCGGCCGACAGCTTCGCCAGGCCGTCGCCGGCCGGCCAGCACGGCATCGACGGATGGTCCGCACGCAACACATCGGCGTCCGCCGTGGCCACGATCGGGTTCTTGAAGAAGCTGCCCGCGTTGCCGATCCGGGCGGGGTCCGGCAGCTTGCGCCGCCGGATCGCGGTGACGGCGGCGGCCACCTGCGCGGCGGTCGGCGAGCCGCCGACGCCCATGCCATCGAGTTCGTCGCGGACGCCGGCATAGTCGACGCGTGGCGGCGCGTCGCGGGCGAGCTCGAACTCGACGGCCGTGACCACGTAACGCCCCGCCTCGCGCTTGAACCGGCTGTCACGGTAGGCGAACGCGCACTCGGCGTTCGTGAAGCGATGGAAGGCGCCGGTGCCCGGCTCGAACGCCTCCACCGCGACGATGGTTTCCCGCGCCTCCGCGCCATACGCGCCGATGTTCTGGATCGGCGCCGCGCCGACCGTGCCCGGAATGAGCGCCAGGTTCTCCAGGCCGCACAACCCGCCGGCCAGCGTCCAGCGCACGAACCCGTCCCAGTCCACGCCGGCATCGGCACGCACCCGGACGCGGTCGCCGAGCACCTGGACGACGGACCGCCGCGTGCCGGCGAGCGCGAGCACCGGGTGGTCGGGCGCGCCGGCGAACAGCAGGTTGCTGCCGCCGCCCAGCACGAGCACCGGCGTGCCGCGTAGTTCGTCCGCGAACAGCGCGGGCAGGGCGGCCGCGTCGGCGACCTCGACCAGCAGCGGCGCGCGCACCGCGACACCGAAGGTGTTGCGGCGCGCGAGGTCCGCGTCCTGGCTGACCCGGTAGCCGTTCATTCCGGCGGCAACGTGCCGCGGCTCGGGGCTTCCTTGCGGCGGCGCATCGCGTCCACGCATTCGAGCACCAGCCGGGGGCCGCGATACACCAGCCCGGTGTAGACCTGCACGAGCATCGCGCCCGCCGACATCTTCGCCGCGGCGTCCGCGCCGGACAGGATGCCGCCGACGCCGACCATCGGGATCGACTCCGGCAGGCGGGTGCGCATGCGCCGCAGCACCGCGGTGGACTTCTCCATCAGCGGCTCGCCGGACAGCCCGCCCTGTTCGTCGGCGTGGCGCGAGCCCTGCACCGCGAAGCGCGAGACCGTCGTGTTCGTGGCGATGACGCCGTCCACCTCGAGGTCGCCCAGGACCCGGGCGGCGGCGTCGATGTCCTGGTCGGACAGGTCCGGCGCGATCTTGACCAGCATCGGGACCCGCTTGCCGTGGCGGGCGGCGAGCGCCTCCTGGGCCTCGCGCAGCGTGCCGACCAGCCGGCGCAGCGCCTGCTCCTCCTGCAGCTCGCGCAGACCGGCCGTGTTCGGCGAGGAGATGTTGACGGTCACGTAGTCGGCCAGCGGATACACCTTCTCCAGGCAGTGCAGGTAGTCGTCAGCGGCCGACTCGTTGGGCGTGTCGCGGTTCTTGCCGATGTTGATGCCGAGCAGGCCGCCCCGGCGGCGCGCGCGGGAGACGTTGCGCACCAGCGCGTCCACGCCGTCGTTGTTGAACCCGAGCCGGTTGATGACCGCGTGGTGCCGCGGCAGCCGGTACATCCGCGGGCGCGGGTTGCCGGCCTGCGGCCGCGGGGTCACGGTGCCGACCTCGACGAACCCGAAGCCGAGGGCGAGCAGGGCATCCACGTGCGCGCCGTTCTTGTCCAGTCCGGCGGCGAGCCCCACCGGGTTCGGGAACGCCAGGCCGAAGGCCTGGGTCGGCAGGGGGCGCACCGCGCCGGCCAGCAGCCTGGCGCCGCCCGCGCGGTGCAGCGCGTCGAGGGCCGCCAGCGCGGCCCCGTGCGCACGTTCGGCCCCCAGCGCGAACAGGACGGGCCGGGCGAGTCCGTACATGGACTCAGTTCACCAGCCAGGCGAGCCAGGCGATCCCGCCGAAGACGAACAGCACCAGCGCCAGGCCGAGCAGCAACAGCGCGAGGTTCGTCCAGCCCAGCACCAGGCCGGCGACCGCCATGCCGTCGCCCTCCAGCTCGCCGGGCGCGGCGCGGCGGAGTTCCGCGCGCGCCACGTGGCCGGTCACCACCGCGACGACCGCCCCGACCAGCGGCAGCACGCACCACGAGAGGATCCCGAAGACCAGGCTGAGCAGTGCGGTCGTGCTGGTGCGTGGGGCGACGGCCATTGCGGGCTCCCGATGGGTCAAAGGTCGAACTTGATGCCCTGGGCCAGCGGCAGCGCGTCGGAGTAGTTGATGGTGTTGGTCTGGCGGCGCATGTAGGCCTTCCACGCATCAGAGCCCGATTCGCGGCCACCGC
>CAMLHR010000001.1 GCA_946479915.1 uncultured Lysobacter sp. | reverse complement strand
GGCCTCGCCCTCCGACCAGACGAAGGAGAGGTCGTCGGCGTGCTTGTGCGTGCGCGAATGGAACGCCGCGGCCTGCGCCAGGTAGCTGGCCTGGGCGAGGTCGCCCGGATCCGCGTCGCGCGGCTTGCGGACGACGAAGTAGCCGCCCTCGCGGAATGCGCGCACCGTCTCTGGCGGCATGGTGCCGACCTGGCCGCCCGTGACGACGTATTGCATCTCCGGCGTGCGCCACTGGGTCCGGGCGGCGCCGGGCGAGCGCGACACGTCGCGCCGGTCCGTGTCGCCGAAGTTCGCCAGCCGGCGCGCCGGCGTCACGAACCACGCCAGCGACTCCTCGATCGTGCGCGCGAAGTCGATCGTGGCGTCGTCGGTGACCAGCCCCGAGTCGATGATCGACTTCAGCGAGTCGTAGACCATGCGGTGGTAGTCGGGCGAGTGCTCGCGATGGATCCCGTCGGCGGCGAACTGCTGGGCGACCATGCGGCGCAGGCGCGCCGCGCCCTGTGCCCGCGCCTCCGCCATCACGGCGGAGCGTCCGGCGAAGCGGCGGCCCATCGCGAGCTGGCCGGCCACCTGGTAGAAGCCGTGGTTGTTGTGGAAGGCGATGTTGGCGTCGTCGGACAGGTAGCGCTGGTGGCGTTCGAGCGCCTCCCAGAGCACGGCCTCCTCCGCATCGCCCAGCAGCCCCGAAGCCGTCCCGGCATCGACGATGTACGCCAGCCGGTAGGCGCGCAGGCCGACCGCCATGTCGTACCACGTGAAGGGGGAAACTTCCGCCGCGGGCTTGTCGCAGCAGGACGCCACCCAGTCGAGCGCGATGCGCACGGCGGGCTCGAGGAAGCGCGCCTCGCCCGTCTTCGTATGCGCCAGCAGGAGGCTGTCGAGCATGTCCCAGCTGTGGATGTGGAAATTCCACGAGCGCAGCTGGTGGTCGAACTGGTGCCAGGGGATCGGCCCGTCGAGGCGGACCGCCGGATATCCCTTGCGGTTCCACCCGTGTTCGATCGTGTCGAGGGCGAGGCTTGCGGACTTCTCCAACGCGATGTTGGAGATCTTTTCGTACGCGATCACGACGTGGCGTTTCCCCGGGCTTCCGCGGTGGCGCCACAATGGCGGCGGGCGCCGGCATTGTAGTGTACGCTGCGCCGCCTCGCCGCCGGCCACGGCGGTCGAGTGCGTGCGAAGGACGGCCGATGATCGACTGGAAGAGCGAATTCAGGCGCTACGCGAACGACCTCGAGGCCGCCTGGCCCGAGGCGCGCCACAACCAGGTCGCCAAGCTCGAGCGGTTCCTCTCGCTCGCCGCGGAGGCGTCCGGGCTCGACCGCGCCGGCGTCGTCGACGCGGTGGTGAAGGTCGCCGAGCGACGCGTGGCCGACCGGCCCCCGACGATGTTCCTGGTCAGTTGCGGAAGCTCCGGCTCGCACTGGCTGGAGGCGATGCTCGCCGAATTCGCCGGCCACGTGGCGTGCGGCGAGGTGTACCTGCCCCGGCCGCTGCTCCGCGAGACGATGGGATGGGATGCCGCGGCGCGGTCGGCCTTCCTGGACTGCGTCCACCTCGCGCACGTGCCCGTGCCGAAGCCGGGGCTCGCCGGCGCGCGGCTGATCAACTCCGCGCACCTGTCCGGCTGGATCATGTCCCGCGCGATGGCGCCGCCGCGCACGCGCGTGCTGCTGCTGCGCGACCCGGTCGACATCGTCGTGTCGCGGACCTACCGCAAGGACGTGTACCGCAAGTTCAGCCTGCCCGACGCCAGCGACGACGAATACCTCGCGCGCAACATCGAGTTCGTCAACACGTTCTTCCGCAAGGCGGCGGCGGAGCATGCGGACCACGTCGTGAAGTACGAGGCGCTGCGCCAGGACGGCGAGGCGACGCTGGCGGCGCTGCTCGCGGCGCTGGGCCATGCCCAGGATCCGCCCGTCGTCGCCGATGTCGTGCGCCGGCATTCCGCCGAGGCGCAGGCGGCCGCCCGCACGCCGGCGGCCGCCGGCACGAAGGGGAGCAACTACTACCGCGGGCCGCGGACGGCACTGCCCGAGGGCCATCGCGAATGGATCCGGGCGCGCCTCGTGGACGAGGTCGCCGCGTTCGGCTACTGACGACCGGCCGGCTCGATCCGCGGGAAGAAGATCTCCGTGCGCGACGCGCGCCTCGCCGCCTCGCCGCCCCCGGCGGCGTTCGCGACGAGGCGGAACGCCAGCGCCATGCAGCCGTCGGCGTCCGCGGGCAGCGGCAGCCGCACGGCCTCCGGCGCCTCGGCCGCCGCGGGATTCGCCGCCCAGAGGCGTTCGCCGTCGCGGTGCAGTTCCAGCGAATAAGCCGGGTCGTCGCCAGCCGTGCGCGCCGGCGTGTAGTACTGGAACGAGAAGGCGCGGCCGTCGGCGTCGGTGATGCAGGCGCGGGTGGTCGCGACGACGCTGTCGCCGCGTCGGGGCGCCTGCGGGAATTCGAGCTGCACGCCGAGCGGGCCGAAGACGGCCGGGAAGTGCCCGTCCTTGCGCGTCGGCACCACGTCGGAGGAACGCTCGCGCAGGCGCGCGAAGAAGCGCCGTTCGTCGCGGTCGGGCAGCGCCTGGTCGCTGTCCAGCGCCCAGTCGGAGAGGATCCGCCCGTCGTCCGCCGTGTAGGACAGCGACGCCAGGGCCCACGCCGCGCCGAGCACCACCGCGACGAACGCGGCGGCCTGGAACAGCACCGCGCCGACGGAACGCGCGACCCGGCCCGGGCGCCACGCGCCCTCGCCGCGGATCGCCAGGTGCAGGCCGATGCACAGGCAGCCGACGTACCAGATCGGATACAGGTACCGCGGCTGGTTCTCCAGCACCGTCACGAACGCCAGCGACAGGCCGCACGCGAGCATCAGCGGGAAGTACGCGTGCGCCGGCGCCAGCCGCGTGAGCAGGCCGGCGAGCGCCACCAGGAAGAAGCCGGCGAACAGCGCCGCGTAGTGGACGCTGTAGTTCGCGAGCCAGCGCGTCGCGTCCTTGTGCCCGGCCATCCAGCCGCGGACATAGTGGCGGTACTGCGAGCCGAGGGCGTACAGGCGCTCCTGGCGCTCCACGGTGTTGGCGGCGAACGCCGCGGGACGCTCGATGAAGTCCGACAGCGCCAGTGCGGTGCGCGCGTCGCGGAAGCGTTCGGGGTCCTCCACGAGCCCGCGGTTGAAGGTGTCGTGGAACCCGCGCATCCACGCGTACGTGCCTTCCGACATGGCATTGAGCTGCGGCGTGGTCACGCGCAGCAGGGTGGCGCTATCGTTCTCCGCGAGCAGTCCCTGCCGCGCGAACAGGCCCATGCCCGCCGACACGAGCGCAAGCGCGATGCCGGCCTGCGCGAGCACCGCCAGCATCGCGGCGCGGAATGCCGGGGCGTCGTCGCCGCGGACACGCGCGACCAGCAGGCCGATGAGCGCGCCGCCCGCGAGCACCAGGCACAGCAGGCCGCCGAGGCCGCGGAGCAGTTCGAGCAGGACGAGCACCACGGACAGCGCGACCGCGACGAGGATGAAGCGCAGCACCTGGCGACGGCCGTCCGGCGCGCGCCGCGTGCCGACGACGTTCAACCAGAACGCGATCGCGATGAGCGCGGTGCCGCTCAGGTCGTGGCTGGGGATCGCGGCCGAGGCGGTGGCCTCGAAGACGCCCAGCCACGCCAGGGTGAACGCCTGGGCGGCCTGGTGCGAATGCAGGCGGCGCAGGGTGTCGTAGCCGGCAAGCTGGGCGAGCGCCAGCAGGAGGACGTTGGACGCCTTGAGGAAACCCGGGCTGGGGCCGAACGCCTCGACCAGCGGCACGTACCAGAGCGCGCGCTGGTCGTAGATGCCGGCGACCTCGTAGGTCGGCGCGTTGGCGAGCGTGATCGCGCCTTCCCAGTAGTTCAGGAAGTCGCCCGCCCAGACGGGGTCGACCCACTGCAGGTACGCGATGCGCAGCGCAACACCGGCCACCAGCGTGGCGATGACGAAGGCGACCGGCGGCCAGGGCGTCCGGCGCCGCGCCGCCCAGGTCGCGGCGGCGAAGGTCGCGATCGCGAGCGCGGCGCTCCCCGCGGTGGACCACCAGGGCGTCTTCGGCGCCCAGCGCTCGACCTCGTGCCAGGCGTACACCAGCGTCCAGCACAGCCCGATGCCAAGGGTGGCGACGACGACACCTCGGAACGCCCAGACCGCAAGCGCGGCGGGAAGGACGGACAGCCGGGTCGCCGGATGCGTCATGCGGTCGCGTTGGCCTTGCGGAGCGCCTCGTCGGCGACGGCGAGGACGTGGTCGATGTGCTCCTCCATGCCCAGCCACAGGGGCATGCGCACCAGCCGGTCGCTGACCGAGTCCGTCACGCGCAGGTCGCCGACGGCGCGGCCGTGGCGGCGCCCGGCGGGCGAGGAGTGCAACGGGATGTAGTGGAACACCGCGCCCACGCCGGCGGCGCGGAGCGCATCGATGAGCCCGGCGCGGCTGTCCGCGTCGCGGGTGAGCATGTAGTACATGTGCGCGTTGTGCACGCAGTGCGCGGGCACCACCGGCCGGCGGATGCGGCCCGCGCGCTCGTGGGCGCCGGCCCAGTCGTGGTATCGCTGCCACAGCGCCAGCCGCCTGCGGTTGATCTCGTCGGCCGCGTCGAGCTGGGCCGCGAGGAACGCTGCGATGATCTCGCTCGGGAGGTAGGAGGACCCGACGTCCACCCAGGTGTACTTGTCCACCTGGCCGCGGAAGAACTTGCTGCGGTTGGTGCCCTTCTCGCGGATGATCTCCGCGCGTTCCACGCACGCCGGGTCGTTGACGAGCAGCGCGCCGCCCTCGCCGGAAATGACGTTCTTGGTCTCGTGGAAGCTGAGTGCGCCGAAGTGCCCGATGGCGCCCAGCGCGCGCCCGCGGTACGTCGAGGAGATGCCCTGTGCCGCGTCCTCGACGACCTTGAGGCCGTGCTTCTCCGCGATCGCCATGATCGCGTCCATCTCGCAGGCGACGCCGGCGTAGTGCACCACGCAGATCGCGCGGGTCCGGGGCGTGATCGCCGCCTCGACGAGCCGCTCGTCGAGGTTGAGTGTGTCCTCGCGGATGTCCACGAAAACCGGCACGGCGCGCCGAAGCACGAAGGCGTTCGCCGTGGAGACGAAGGTGAACGAGGGCATGATCACTTCATCGCCCGGCTCGAGGTCGAGCAGCAGCGCCGCCATCTCCAGCGCCGCCGTGCAGGAGTGCGTCAACAGCGCCTTGCGGGTGCCCGTCGCGCGTTCCAGCCACGCATGGCACTGCCGGGTGTAGGCGCCGTCGCCGGACAGGTGCCCGTTGGCGTGCGCCTGCGCGATGAGTTCCAGCTCCCGCCCGGTGAGGAACGGCTTGTTGAACGGCAGCATGTCAGTCCCTTGCCCGGGCCGCGCCCGCGACGGTGGCCCAGCGTGCGACGGACTCGGCGATGCGTGCCGCTGCCTGCCCGTCGCCGTAGGGATTGTGCGCCCGCGCCATCTCCGCGTAGCGGGCCGGGTCGTCGAGGAGCTTCGCGGCCTCGCCGGCGATGGCTTCCGCGGACGTGCCCACGAGGCGGACCGTGCCGGCCTCGACGGCCTCGGGCCGCTCGGTCGTCTCGCGCATGACCAGCACCGGCTTGCCGAGCGACGGCGCCTCCTCCTGGATGCCGCCGGAGTCGGTGAGGATGACGTGCGCGCGCGACATCAGGTAGACGAAAGGCAGGTAGTCCTGCGGTTCGATGAGGTGCACGTTGGCGAGCCCGCCGAGGATCCGGGACACCGGCTCCTGCACGTTCGGGTTCAGGTGCACCGGGTACACGACCTGCACGTCGGGGCGCCCGGCCAGCGTGGCGATGGCCTTGCAGATGCGCTCGAAGCCGCGGCCGAAGTTCTCGCGCCGGTGCCCGGTCACCAGGACCAGCCTGCGCGCGGGATCCAGGAAGTCGAACCCTGCCGCCAGCGTGTCGCGCAGCGCGGGGTCCGCTTCGATCTTCGCGACGACGCGCAGCAGGGAGTCGATCACGGTGTTCCCGGTGACGTGGATCGCGCCGGGCGGGATGCCCTCCCGCGCCAGGTTCGCGCGCGACCGCTCCGTCGGCGCGAAGTGCAGCGTGGAGAGCGGCGCGGCCAGCGTGCGGTTCATCTCCTCCGGCCACGGCGCCTGCATGTCGCCGGTGCGCAGCCCGGCCTCGACGTGGCCGACGGGCACGCGCGCGTAGAAGGCCGCAAGCGCGGTGGCCAGGGTGGTGCTGGTGTCGCCGTGCACGAGCACCAGGTGCGGCCGGTCGCGTGCCAGCACGTCCTTCATGCCCAGCAGGATCCGCGAGAAGAGTTCGCTCAGGTCCTGCTTCTCGCGCATGACGTCCAGGTCGTGTTCCGGCCGGATGCCGAAGATCCCGAGGACCTGGTCGAGCATCTGCCGATGCTGCGCGGTCACCGTCACCGAGACACGCATGTCGCCGCGCTCGCGCAGTGCGAGCACGACCGGCGCCATCTTGATGGCCTCCGGCCGCGTGCCGAAGACGAGCATCACATGCGGCTGGCCAGGCCCGGCGTCATCGGCGGGAGGGGTCACAACGCCGCCTCGAGGGCGGGCAGGACCTGGAACAGGTCGCCGACCAGCCCGATGTCGGCGACCTCGAAGATCGGGGCGTCCGGGTCCTTGTTGATCGCGACGATCGTGCCCGCGTCCTTGATGCCGGTCAGGTGCTGGATCGCGCCGCTGATCCCGACCGCGACGTACAGCTCGGGCGCAATGATCTTGCCCGTCTGGCCCACCTGCAGCTCGTTCGGCACGTACCCGGCGTCCACCGCCGCGCGCGAGGCGCCGACCGCCGCGCCGAGCTTGTCCGCGAGCGCGTAGACGACCTTGAAGTTCTCGGCGGAGCCGACGCCGCGGCCGCCGGACACGACCCGGCGGGCGCCCTGCAGGTCCGGCCGGTCCGAATCGCCGGCCGCCAGGCCCGCGTACCGGGTGTGCGTGGGCAGTTCCACCTCGACCAGGGTGTCCTCGACCGGCGACTCGCCGCCCGTGGCCGCTTCCGGCCAGGATGCGGTGCGGACGGTCGCGACGACCGTCGCATCGGCCGGTGCCTCGACCGTCACGATGGCGTTGCCTGCATAGATCGGGCGCTTGAACACATGGCTGGATTCCACCGCCATCACGTCCGAGACCTGCGCCACGCCGAGCAGGGCGGCGACGCACGGCATCAGGTCCTTGCCGAACGTGGTGGCGGGACCGAACACGTGGGTGTAGCCCTCGGCAAGCTTCGCGACCTGCGGTGCGAGCACCTGGGCGACGGCCTCGGCGTTGGCGGGATTGGCCACGGCCAGGACCCGGGACACGCCGGCGATGCGTGCGGCCTCGGCGGCGACGGGGGTCGGGTCGGCGGCCAGCACGGCGATGTCGATGGCGTCGGGGACGACCGCCCGGGCGGCGCTGACGCAGCGCGCGGTCGCGGCATTGAGCTTGCCGGCGTGGTGCTCGGCGACGACGAGGATCCTTGGCATCACAGCAGCCCCTTCTCTTTCAGCACGGCGACGAGTTCGGCCGCGTCCTTGACCATGACCCCGCGGCTCCGACGGGCCGGCGGTTCGTGGCGGGTCGTGCGCAGCGCGTTGGCGGGCTCGACACCGAGGTCCGCGAACGGGATCGCCTCCAGCGGCTTGGACTTCGCCTTCATGATGTCGGGGAGCTTGATGAAGCGCGGCTCGTTGAGGCGCAGGTCGGTCGTCACCACCGCGGGGAGGTCCACCACCAGCGTCTCGAGGCCGGCGTCGACCTCGCGCACGACGGTGGCCTTGCCGTCGGCGATCTCGACCTTGGAAGCAAACGTCGCCTGCGGCCGGCCCCACAGCGTCGCGAGCATCTGGCCGGTCTGGTTGGCGTCGTCGTCGATCGCCTGCTTGCCGAGGATCACGAGGTCCGGCTGTTCCTTCTCGACGAGCTTCAGGAGGGTGCGCGCCGCGGTGAGCGGCTGGATGTCCTGGCCCGCCTCGGTGACGACGTGGATGGCGCGGTTCGCGCCCATGGCCAGGCCGTTGCGCAGGTGCGCCTGGGCGTCGGCCGGGGCGATCGTGGCGACCACGACCTCGGTCGCGATGCCGCGGTCACGGAGGCGAAGGGCCTCCTCCAGGGCGATCTCGTCGAAGGGGTTGGGCGAGAGCTTCACGCCGTCGGTGACGACGCCGGACCCATCGGGCTTGACCTGGATGCGGACGTTGAAGTCAACGACACGCTTGTAGCCCACGAGGATTTTCATCGTGCGGTGTTCCCTGTTGCTGCGTCACGCGCGCTCGGTGCGCGGGCTCCGCGGAACTGCGCATTCTACCGTTCGTCCCTCGTGGCGACGACCAGGCGGCTGCCGCCGACGGGCATCCGGATCCCGGTCCGGAGCAGGCCGCGCTCGACGGCCATCACGGCCAGGAGCAAGCGGTCTAGGGCGGCCGGGAGGTGGAACTCGCCGATCGCGCCATCGTCGCCGTCCTTCCCCGCGAGCTTGCGCGAGGCCACCAGGGCGGGCAGCAGCAGCGTGACGAACGAGGTCGCGTAGCGCACCGTGAACCCGGCCGCCCGCAGCTTCCCCGCGAGCTCGCCGCGGGCGTAGCGACGGACGTGGTGCGCGACCTCGTCCTGGCGGCTCCACAGCCACGGATGCTGCGGGACGGTCAGGATCACGCCGCCGCCCGGCTTCAGGGCGCGATGGATCTCGCGCAGCACGCCGACGTCGTCGTCGATGTGCTCCAGCACGTCGAACGCCCCCACCACGTCGAACTCGCCGTCGTGGGGAATGCGTCGCGCGTCCATCTGGAAGAAGGTGCCGGCGGGCGTGCGCGCGGCGGCGATCGGCAGGCCCTCGACGAAGATCTCGCTGCCGGAGACGGCCAGGCCCGGGAACGCCCGCGCGACGGCGGAGATGACGTAGCCGGTGCCGCAGCCGATCTCGAGGTAGCGCCCCCGGGTCCGGAGGTGGTCCGAGAACGCCCGCAGGATCAGCGCGTTGCGCGCCCGGAACCAGAAATTCCCCGCCTCGAGGTCGGCCAGGACGCGATAGTGCCGGGGATCGAATCCCGGTGCCTCCCGCGCGAGCGCCGGCGCATAGGACTCGAACCCGTCGATCAGCGCGGGCTCGAACCCACAGGCGTCGCAGGGGAAGCCGGCCGTGCGCGCGCGGCAGTCGGGGCAGGTCTTCACTCGAATCCCGTGACGAGCACGCCCACGACGATCAGGGCGAGCCCGACGAGCTTGGTCGGGCTCAGCGGTTCCGAGAACAGCCAGGCACCGCCGAGCACGACGAGCACGAACGACGCCGCCGTGAAGGGATAGGCGTGGCTGAGCGGCAGCTTCGTCATCGCGAGCATCCAGAACAGCGACGCGAGGAAGGCCGACAGGAGGCCGGCGATGATCCACGGCCGGGTCAGCAGCTCGAGCGCGAACACGATCCTGCCGGCGAGGTCGGCCGGCGGCGGGCCGGCGCCGCCGGCCTGCCACTTGATCAGGAACTGACCGACGACGGTCAGGAGGATCGTCAGGGAGACGAGGAAATAGCCAAGGGTGGTGGTCATGATGGACTCGTGGAATGGGGCGGCGGCTCAGAGCGTGCTGATCCGGCCGCCGATCTGGCTGCCGGCTTCGAGGTTCTCGTAGAAGTAGCGGTCGAAGCCGGCGGCGGCCATGTGCGCCTGGGTGCGGGCGATGTCGTACCCGATCCGGTGCAGCGCGATCGCCGCACCGTCGCAGGTGGAGTAGGTCGCCCGGGGATCCCCGTCGCGCGGCTGGCCGACGGCGCCGGGGTTGCAGTACACCTGCCCGTCGCCGTGGAAGATGACCGGCACGTGGGTGTGCCCGGAGGCGAAGGTCCGGCCCGGCAGGCGGGAGAAGTACTCGCGGGTGGGGCGGACGTATTCCTCGAGCGGGTCGTCCCAGCCGCCGTGGACCATGTCGATGCCATGCAGCGCGGCGCGGCTCGACAGCCCCGCCAGCCACGCGAGGTTGTCGGGGGTGACCACCCCGCGCTGGTACTCGAGGCAGCGGTTGGCGCTGTTCGAGCGCGGGCAGTCCACGCCGGCCGCGAGGTAGTGGTCGTGGTTGCCGCGCAGCGTGTGGATCCCGCGCGCGCGCAGCGCGTCGCAGCACTCGTTGACCTGGCTGTAGTACCCGGCGACGTCGCCGAGGCACACGACACCGGAGACGCCCATCGCGTCCAGCCGCGCGAGCACGGCCTCGAGCGCGGGGAAGTTGCCGTGGATGTCAGAGATGATCCCGATCATGGGCCACCAGGTCCTCGATGTAGCGGACCGCCACGCCGGACCCGGTTTCGGGCTGGGCAGGCACGGTCCCGTGCAGGAAATACGCGACGCACATCGCCGCCTCGTTGTAGCCGAAGGCGGTGCGGATCGACGTGGAGGACGAGACCCGCGGGTTGATCTCCAGCAGCTTCCATGCGCCGGCGTCGGTCCGCCGGAACTGCAGGTTCGCGGGGCCGACCGGCCGGAAGTGCGCGCACAGGCGGCCGACCACGGCGTCCAGGCCGTCGGGACGGCACGTCCGTGCCTTCGCGGTGGATCCGTCCGCGGCCAGCGTGCGGCGAAGCGCGATGGACGCGCAGGCGCGCCCGGTGCCGTCGCCGAACACCGCGACCGTGTACTCCTCGTCGGTGGTCCCCACGACCGGCTGCGCGATCAGGTGCGCGCCAAGCCGGTGGGCGTGGGGCGCGAAGTCGGCCTCGCACCCAACCCGGACGAGCCCCTTCGACGCATAGCTCCTGCGCGGCTTGAGCAGGAACGGCAGCCCGAGCCGCCGGGCGAGGGTGTCGAAATCGCCCTCGGGGATGCTCTCGATGCGTGACGGTTCGCCGATGGACGCCAGTTCCCGGTCCATCAGCCACTTGTCGCGGGACAGCTCCACCAGGCGCGCGTCGTTGAGCACGACGCGCGCGCGCGACCGCGAGAAGAATCCGCGCTCCTCCGAGTAGCGGTGCAGGTCCTGCTCGATGCCCGGGATCACCAGGTCCACCGCGTGGTCCTCGATGACGCCCGCGAGCCAGTCGAAGTAGCCGGGCGTCGCGGTCAACGGGGCCTGCACGAACGCGTCGCTCCAGGCCTGGCCCACGGCGTCGGCGTGGATGTCGGCGCCGACCAGGCGCAGCGGCATGCCGCTGGCGCGCAGCGACCGCAGGACGCCGTAGCCGATGATGGCGCCCACGCCGGTGACGAGCACCGTGGTCATCGCGTGACCCCGCGGGCACGCCGGATCCGCGCCATCCCTTCGCGGATGCCGATTGCGGGCCGGACACCGATGCGTGCGTGGAACGACGCGGCGTCCGTGGCGGGCAGGTCGCGCAGGTCCTCACGGGTCGGGTCGAAACGGACCTCGCCGCCGCGGCCAAACGCGTCGAACGCCGCGCGCGCGACCTCCGACAACCGCACGTCCTCGGGATGCGCGCAGGCGTGGACGCCCTCGATGCCGAGCTCGAGGGTGCGGCCACATGCTTCCGCCAGGTCCTCGACGTGCAGGTAGTTGCGCAGCGCGTCGTGCGTCCCGTGCAGTTGGATGTCCTCGCCGCGTTCCGCGCGGTCGACCATCGCGTAGAGCAGGGGCTGCCGGGCGCGGCATGCGCCGAGGTCGTCGTAGACCTGGGTCGGCCTCAGCACCGCGAGCGCGAGGCCGTGGGTGTCGCAGGCCCAGGCCGCGGCCTCCTCGGCGTGGCGCTTGGACAGCGCGTAGATGCCGTAGTGGGGATCGCCGGGACGGTAGGTCGCGGAGATCGACGACAGCAGGACGAACTGGCGCGCGCCGACGCGGCGGGCCAGCGCGCAGGCGAGCAGCGTGCCGCCTGCGTTGACCCGTTCGGCGCGCAGCGCGTCCCCGTCGGAGGGGCCGCCGAAGTCCGCGGCAACGTGGACGACCGCGTCGAACCGCTCGGCGACGTCGGGCAGCGTGTCCCCGGCCAGGTCCAGCCGGTAATCGGCGTCTCGACGGCCGGCGAACCGCACTTCGCCGAGCGCCCGCGCCCGTGCGCCGATCGCGCGGCCGATCACCGACGTGCTGCCGACGACCAGGACCCTCATGGGGCCGCCACGGCTTCCGCGAGCAGCGAGCAGCTCAGTTCCGGGTAGGCGATGCCGACCTTGCACATCGCCTCGAGGATGCCCGGGTCGAGCCGGAGCGCCTGGAGTTGCGCCGTGGTGAACGGCTTGAGGAAGATGCCTTCCGTGCGCACCGGTTCGTAGCCCGCTTCGCGCAGCGCGCGATGCAGCGTGTCGGTGGAGTAGAGGCGGACGTGGCCGAGTGCGAGGTCACCCTTGCCCAGCGTCATCAGGTCGTCCAGGAACCCGGCCGCCTGGCCCAGCCGCCGGTGCAGCGACTCGGCGTTCGGGACCGCGACGAAGCAGCGGCCGCCCGGCCGGAGGAACCGGCGGAACGCGCGGAGGATCGCCAGCGGGTCGTCGACGTGCTCGAGCACGAAGCCCATCACGATGACGTCGAAGCGTTCGTCGGTGTCGAAGTCCTCGAAGTAGGTCTCGCGGACGTCCGCGCGGCTATCGGGGAACTGCGCACGGAACTGCTCGATCACCGAGCGAGACCCGTCCAGGACCAGGTGGCGCGCGAAATGCCGCGAGAACCGGTCCGTCGTGAGCCCGTGGCCCAGGCCGAGCTCGAGCATCGCACCCTGGGCGGGGCACAGGTCGATGATCCGGCGGGGATACCAGTTCAGCACGACCTGGTTGTCGAATGCGTAGTCGAAACCGTCGCCGTAGGCGCCGATGAACGTGTCGAGCCGGTTATTCATCGGAGGTCCCCCGGTGGATCGCGCGCACCAGGTAGAGCGGGCGGCGCTTCACTTCCTGGAAGATCTTGGAGATGTACAGGCCGAGGATGCCGAGGATGAGGATCACCAGGCCGCCGAGGAACCAGATGGACAGCATCACCGAGGTGAAGCCGGACAGCACCCGTTCCGGGTACAGCAGCTTGCCGACGACCACGTAACCGCCGATCGCGATCGAGCCGAGCCAGATCACGAGCCCCGCGAAGAAGATGGCCGTCAGCGGCGCGGCGCTGAACGACGCCAGCGAGTCCACGACCTGGACCAGCTTTCGCGAAATGCTGTAAGTCGTCCCCGCCGCCTGCGGGCGCGGCTGCTTGGTGAGCGGGAGCGACTCCTGTCGGAAGCCGGTCCACGCGAACACGCTCGCCAGGTACAGCACGCGGTCGCCGACCTGCAGCAGCGCGTCCACGTAGCGGCGGCTCATGAGCCGGCAGGTCATCGGGTTGCGCGGCAGCGCGACGTTGCTCATGCGCCGCATCAGCAGCCAGAACGCCTCGCCGAGGAAGTTCGACAGCGGCGAGGCGATCCGCCGGCGCTGCACGCCGAAGACGACGTCGGCGCCGGTCGCGTCCATCCGCTCCACGAACTGCGGCAGCCACTCGGGCTGCTCCTCGAGGTCGCAGTCGATGAGGAACACCCGGTCGCCGCGGGCGTGCTCGATGCCGGCGACGATTGCGGCGTGGTGGCCGAAGTTGCGAGTCAGGTCGACCACCTTGATCCGGGCGTCCCGTGCCTGCAGCGCGAGGGCGACGTCCAGGGAATCGTCGGGCGACCCGTCGTTGACCAGGACGACCTCGAACGCCGCCCCCTGCGCCTCGGCGGCGCGCACGACGCGCTCGCAGAACGCCTCCAGGAACGGCGCGGACCGGTACATCGTGCTGACGATCGAGAGATTCACCCGCGGCCCTCCTTCAGGCACGCAATGCCATGGCCGGCGAGGCCGGCCCGTTCATCAGCAGCAGGTCGAGGATGGACACCGCATGGTCGAACGGGCCATGCAGTTGCGGGTACTCGGGGTAGCCCGCGTAGTCGAACCATTCCACGGCGATGCCGGCGGCCTCGAACTGCGACTCGTCCAGGTAGTCCTTCGCGGCGGGGCCGCTGAGGTAGGCCGTCGCCCCGACCCGGCGGCAGGTCTCGACCAGCCGTGCGGTGGGCTCCAGCCGGTCGTGCGTCTCGTCGGGCAGCACGTCGTGGACCTCCAGGAACCTCGGCGCCACGCCCAGCCGCGCGCAGACCGCCCGGATGAACACCCGGTTGACCTCCGCGAGCCTGTCCTGCCGGCCGGCCTCGCCGTACCAGGCCTCGATCTCCGGGAGCAGCGAGGCCGCGAACGGCACGCGCGCATAGGCCTGGCGGATGGTCTGCAGGTGCTTGCGGTGCCAGCCCTCGGCCGCGACCTCGACCTCGCGGACGCGCAGCGCGGTCGAATGCCGGATCGGAATCGTCAGCCATGCCTTGCCGCCGTGCGTCTTGACCAGGTTGCGGTTCCGCCAGTCGTTCTTGGTCGACTGCACGCTGTCGAACAGGACCACGGTGTCCGCGTGAGCGAGCAGGTCGAAATATCCCTTCCAGGGGATGTAGTTCGACTGGATGGCCACCACGCGGTTCTGCATCGGCACGGATCCCACTAAACTGGCGATTCTACGGCCTGCCCCCCGGCATGTCGCCCTCCATCCCGGATGCCCCCGCGCGATGCCCGACCCGCAAGCGATGTCACACCTCGACCGGCTGGAAGCCGAGAGCATCCACATCCTGCGCGAGGTGGCCGCCGAGTTCCGCAACCCGGTGATGATGTACTCGGTGGGCAAGGACAGCTCGGTGCTGCTGCACCTGCTCGTCAAGGCGTTTTCCCCGGCCCGCCCGCCGATCCCGCTGCTGCACGTGGACACGGGCTGGAAGTTCCGGGAGATGATCGCCTTCCGCGACCGTCGCGCCGCGGAGACGGGCGTCGAGCTGCGGACCTGGACCAATCCCGAGGGTATCGCGCAGGGCATCGGCCCGGTGTCGCACGGCGCGACGGTCCACACCGACGTCATGAAGACCCAGGCGCTCAAGCAGGCGCTGGACAGGTGGCGGTTCGACGCGGCGATCGGCGGGGCGCGGCGCGACGAGGAGAAGTCCCGCGCAAAGGAGCGCATCTTCTCGTTCCGAAACGCGCAGCACCGCTGGGACCCGAAGAACCAGCGCCCGGAGCTGTGGAACCTCTACAACACGCGGATCCACCAGGGCGAATCCGTGCGCGTGTTCCCGATCTCCAACTGGACCGAGCTGGACGTCTGGCTCTACATCTACCGCGAGAACATCCCGGTACCGTCGCTGTACTTCGCGAAGGATCGCCCGGTGGTCGAGCGCGACGGCGCGCTGATCATGGTGGACGACGAGCGCCTGCCGCTGCGCGACGGCGAGACCCCCGCGATGCGCCGGGTGCGCTTCCGCACGCTGGGCTGCTACCCGCTGACCGGCGCGATCGACTCCGACGCCGACACGCTGGAGAAGATCATCGCCGAGATGCTCGTCTCGACCACGTCCGAACGCCAGGGCCGCGTCATCGACCACGACCCCTCCGCCTCGATGGAGAAGAAGAAGCAGGAGGGCTACTTCTGATGGAGCAGGGATTCGGGATTGGGGATTCGGGATTCGGGACTGCCGAAGCGGCGGTCGCCGCCTACCTGCAGCAGCACGAGACCAAGTCGCTGCTGCGCTTCATCACCTGTGGCAGCGTGGACGACGGCAAGAGCACGCTGATCGGCCGCCTGCTGCACGACACCAAGCTGCTGCTCGACGACCAGCTCAGCGCGCTCGCGTCCGACAGCCTTCGCCATGGCACCCAGGGCGGCGAGATCGACTTCGCGCTGCTCGTCGACGGCCTGGCCGCGGAGCGGGAGCAGGGCATCACCATCGACGTGGCCTACCGCTTCTTCGGCACCGAGAAGCGCAAGTTCATCGTCGCCGACTGCCCAGGCCACGAGCAGTACACCCGCAACATGGCCACCGGCGCCTCGACGGCGGACCTGGCCATCGTGCTGGTGGACGCGCGCAAGGGGCTGCTCACGCAGACCCGCCGCCACAGCTACATCGTCTCGCTGCTCGGCATCCGGCACGTGCTGCTCGCGGTCAACAAGATGGACCTGGTCGGCTACGACCAAGGCGTGTTCGACGCGATCACGGACGGCTATCGCGCGCTCGCCGGGCAACTGGGCATCCCGAACGTCACCTGCATCCCCCTGTCGGCGCTGAAGGGCGACAACATGCTGGAGCGCTCGCCCAACACGCCCTGGTACGACGGCGTGTCGTTGCTCGAGCACCTGGAGACCGTGCAGGTCGAGCGGGGCGCCGGCACGTCCGGCTTCCGCATGCCCGTGCAGTGGGTGTGCCGGCCGAACCAGGAATTCCGGGGCTTCGCCGGCACCGTGGTCGCCGGCGAGGTGGCGCCCGGCACCGAGGTCGTGGTGCTGCCCTCCGGCCAGCGCTCGCGGGTCGCGCGCGTGGTGACGGCGGACGGCGACCTGGACGCCGCCCGGGCCGGGCGCGCGGTCACGCTGACGCTGGCCGACGAGATCGATGCCAGCCGCGGCGACGTCATCGCCGCCGCGAACGACCCGGCCGAGGTCGCCGACCAGTTCGCCGCGCACATGTTGTGGCTCGGCGAACAGCCGCTGCTGCCGGGCCGGCCGTACTGGCTCAAGGTGGGCACGCGCACCGTCGGCGCGCAGGTCACGGAGATCAAGCACAAGGTCGACGTCAACACACAGGAGCACCTGGCGGCCAAGCACCTGGAACTCAACGAGGTCGCCTACTGCAACCTCTACCTCGACCAGCCGGTCGCGTTCGAGGCGTACGGGGACAACCGGGACCTGGGTGCGTTCATCCTCATCGACCGGCAGACCAACGCGACGGTCGCCGCGGGCACCCTGGACTTCGCGCTGCGGCGCGCCGGCAACATCCACTGGCAGCACCTGGAGGTCGACAAGGCGGCGCGCGCGCGGATCAAGCACCAGCAGCCGGCCTGCCTGTGGTTCACCGGCCTGTCCGGCTCGGGCAAGTCCACGATCGCCAACCTCGTCGAGAAGCGGCTGCTGGCGATGGGCCAGCACACCTACCTGCTCGACGGCGACAACGTGCGCCACGGCCTCAACAAGGACCTGGGCTTCACCGACGAGGACCGGGTCGAGAACATCCGGCGCGTCGCCGAGGTGGCGAAGCTGATGGTGGACGCCGGCCTGATCGTGCTGGTGAGCTTCATCTCGCCGTTCCGCGCCGAGCGGCGCATGGCGCGCGAGATGTTCGCCGAGGGTGAGTTCCTCGAGGTCCACGTGGACACCCCGCTCGCTGTGGCCGAGGCGCGGGACGTGAAGGGCCTGTATGCAAAGGCCCGGCGCGGCGAAATCCGCAATTTCACGGGCATTGATTCACCCTACGAGGTTCCGGAATCCCCGGAACTGGTGCTGGACACGACCGGGGAGCCGCCCGAGGCCCTGGCCGAGCGCGTGGTGCGCGCACTCGGCCCGGGCGCCTTGGACCCCCTTTGACCGATCGAGAGGAAAAAGACCGATGAAGCGTTCGCTGTGGTGGGTGGTGTTGCTCCTGGGCGTGGTCGCCTGTGGCCAGGATCCGGGGGAAGGGGCGACAGGCGAGGTCGATCGAGACGCGCGCGACCCGGTGGCCGGGGCGCCCGCGGCTCCGGCCGGCCTGGAGGCGTCGCTGGAGCAACCGCTGCGCGAGGGCCTGGTGCTCGACCTGCCGGCCCAGCTCCGGAGGGACAGGACGTACACGCACGACGACGGGTCCGAGCGCCGCCGGATCGTCCTCGAGCGCCTCGGGACGGACGCCGCTTCGGCCTTCGCGTCCATGGAGCGCGCCTTCACCGACGCCGGGTTCAAGGCCGGCGAGGTCAAGGCGGGCGAGGAGGGCAATGCGCGGATGCGCTTCCGCAAGGACAGCTACGGCATCGTCATGGTGAGCATCCGCCCGGACTGGGGGAGCGACGACGACGCGGAGGGTGACGGCGATGCCGACGCGGATGCCGGCGCGGGCGACCCGCCCGCGGGCAACATCGTCATCATCGACTTCCGCCCGGATCCTGCCGCCGCGCAGTGAGGCGGGTGCAGGGCAGGGCCAAGTGACCGACGGGAGGGGCGAACGGATGGATCGGGTCGAAGGGGCTGGACAGGGCGGCAAGGTGTTCCCCGATGCCGCGGAGGCGTTGCGGGGCGTGGTGGCCGACAGGCAGACGCTCGCCGTGGGTGGGTTCGGGCTGTGCGGGATCCCGGAGGCGCTGATCGCCGCGTTGCGCGATTCGGGCGCAACGGGGCTCACGGTCATCTCGAACAACGCCGGCGTCGACGGGTTCGGCCTGGGCCAGCTGCTGGGTACCCGCCAGATCCGCAAGATGATTTCGTCCTACGTCGGCGAGAACAAGGAATTCGAACGCCAGTTCCTGGCCGGCGAGCTGGAGCTCGAGTTCAATCCGCAGGGCACGCTCGCCGAGCGGCTGCGCGCCGGCGGCGCGGGCATCCCGGCGTTCTTCACCGCGACCGGCTACGGCACGGTCGTGGCCGAAGGCAAGGAGACGCGCGAGTTCGATGGCCGCCAGTACGTCATGGAAACCGCGCTGAAGGCCGACGTCTCGCTGGTCAAGGCGTGGAAGGCCGACCCGGCCGGCAACCTGGTCTTCCGCAAGACGGCGCGGAACTTCAACCCCGCGTGCGCGATGGCCGGAAAGGTGTGCATCGCGGAAGTCGAGGAGCTGGTCGACGTCGGCGCGATCGACCCGGACCAGGTGCACCTCCCGGGCATCTACGTGGACCGCATCGTCGTGAATCCGGCGCCGGAAAAGCGCATCGAGCAACGCACGATCCGCCAGGAGGTGAAGTGATGGCCTGGACCCGGGACGAGATGGCGCGACGGGCGGCACGGGAGCTGACGGACGGGGCCTACGTGAACCTCGGCATCGGCCTGCCGACCCTGGTGGCCAACCACATCCCCGACGGCGTGGACGTCTGGCTGCAGTCCGAGAACGGCTTGCTGGGCATCGGTCCGTTTCCGACCGAGGACGAGATCGATGCCGACCTCATCAACGCGGGCAAGCAGACCGTGACCGCGCGCCCCGGCGCCAGCTATTTCGGCAGCCACGATTCCTTCGCGATGATCCGCGGCGGGCACATCGACCTGGCGATCCTCGGCGCGATGGAAGTCACCGACAAGGGCGACCTCGCCAACTGGATGGTGCCCGGCAAGATGGTCAAGGGCATGGGGGGTGCGATGGACCTGGTGGCGGGCGTCCAGCGTGTCGTCGTGCTGATGGAGCACACCACCAAGCACGGCGACCCGAAGATCCTGCCCGCCTGCACGTTGCCGCTCACCGGCGTCGGCGTGGTGGACCGCATCATTTCCGACCTCGCCGTGCTGGACGTCACCCCGGACGGCCTGGCGCTGGTGGAACTCGCGCCTGGCGTCGACGAGGCGACCCTGCAGGCCCGGACGGGGTGCCCGGTGCGCCTGGGCGGCTGAGGCGCGGTGGTATTCTGGGACCGGGGTCACGCCACCGCAGGGGTTCGCCCGGCGATGGCTGAACGAGTCAGTCCGGCGCGTTGAATCACGCGGCCAGTTGGGCGCACGCTGGGACCATCCGTCATTGCACCGCATGCCTGGCATGCCGGGGTTGGGGAAATCGCCGTGGAATCGATCAAGATCAGGAACGCCGTGCTGGCCGTCGCGCTGGCCGGGTTGGCCACCGCATGCAGCGCTGACTGGGACCCGGCCGCCGCCAGGGGCGCGGCCGCGGATCGCGGGGGGGCCGCCAACACGGCCGCAGCGCTCGCCGCGGCGCAGGACACGTCCGGTGCCGGGCTCGCGGCGCGGCTGGACGCGATGGGGCGCGCGCCGCAGGCGAGCTTCGCCAGCCTGCCCGACAAGGGCGACCTGGTCGCTTACCCCGAAGAACGCGTCGTGCGCCGCGACGGTCCCTACACCTGGCACCGCGCCGACGTCAGCGAGGCGCACGCCTTGCGGGCGATCTTCGACGGCGTCCTCACCGTCACCGGGCCTTCGGGCGAGCAGTTGCGCTTCCAGTACGACCGCCATGTCGAGCACGCTTCCGGCGACTGGACGTGGATCGGGCACACCCTCGGCGGCACGGCCGCGCAGGACGCGATCATCACGTTCGGCGCCAACGCCGTGTTCGGCACGATCGCCAGGCCGGGCCAGAGCGCGCTGAGCCTCACGATCCGCGACGGCGCGAGCTGGCTCGTCGAGACCGACC